>JAQBYL010000074.1 GCA_027622495.1 Pseudomonadota bacterium | reverse complement strand
TGTGCGGCCTTCAAAATTGTCGTATACCCACCGATGGGTAACGTTTGCGTGTCGCGCCTCTACATTCACCACAAAGGAATGTGGTTCGACAACCGTCGTGGTGCTGCGCAGAAACTCACCTTCACCCGAGAAAACGATTTCGTCTTTCACGTTCCCGAGACGAGCCAAAGTCACCCGAAGATCGACCTCAGAGGACGCGATCGGCTCACCGGCATCAGTGATCCAGACCCTAAATTCCGGTGCTGTACCTGCCTCGAAAATGGCGAGTTCAGCAACGAACTCGCCATCAACAAGCAGTCGCCCGCCATGGCTGCCTTGTTGGGGTGCAACCTCGTTGCTCTCTTCATGTCCGTCATGGGCTGGACTGCTTTCCGAACTGTCACCGCTGCAACCAGCAAGGATGAGTGCCCCGGCGACCAGCCAGATTCTGTATGCAAACATCTGCCCGCTCCTCATGGTTGTGCAAATTGTGTCGGCATCGCAGACCCGGTCAGCCGTTCGATTTCAATGACGTGCATGTGCGCGTCGATGCTCGCATCCACCAGTGCGGCACGAGTGTTCAGTACCTCCTGCTGCACGATCTGCAGTTCGAAATATCCGTATCGTCCTGCGGTGTACGCACTCTGGGTATCAACCAGTGCCTTTTCCATGCGGGGCAAGACCATCTCACGCAGTGTTGTAGTGCGATGCAGGCTGTGCAGCAGCCCCTGGTGGAGGGCGAACAACTGGGTTTCGATCTGTGAGCGCGTTGCCGTTCGATCAGCGGCCGTTTTGGCCAGGTTCGCCTGGGCTTGTGCAATTCGGCCCTGGTTGAGGTTTCGCATGGCGAGCGGAATCGTAATTCCGGCCACGAATGCCTGGTCGTCGCTGAGCTCAAAACGACGAATACCCACATTCACGCGCCAGTCGGGCCTGGCATTCGCCTGCTCGAGACGCAACCGAGCTTCGTGCAGGCGTTCCTCAGTAAGAAAACGCGTAAGGTCAGGATTGTCTTCCAGCTTCGCAAGCAGACCGGGAAAGTCCACCGGGTACGGCAACACATGCACGTTGCCAGCGACACGTTTGAAATCCGGCAACGTCTCCCCCCACTGCGCTGCCAGCTGATGATTCGAGGTCAAAAACTCATGTTCAAGATCTTCCTCAGCAAGACGAATGCTCGCGAGCTGCGCTTCGGCACGCGCGAGTTCTGCATCCGGTGTGCGGGCGGCCTGAACACGTGCTGCCACAACAGCAACAGTATTCTCCGCGAGGCTGACTGCCTCCTGCACACGAATCAGACGCTCCTGGTTAGCAAGACTGGCAAGGAACAGACGCGCCGTTTCGGCGACGATATCCAGACGCCGAATTTCAATTTCTGATTCCACCAGCGATACACCGGCACGCGCTGCCGAAACCCGGTGTTCGACTTTGCCCCGCTCCAGTATCCAGGCCAGACTGAGTGTCGTCTCCGCCGCATCGACGCCATCAAACTCCCCGCTGCCGAGGACATTTTCAACCATCACGCCGAGCTCCAGGTTAGGTCGAAGCTGAGATTGCGTAACGCGGCCCTGCTCGACATCTATCTGGTAACCAATCGCCATCAGCGTTGGATTGCGCGCAAGCGTCCGACTGACCGCCTGCTGCAGGTCGATTGTGGCACTCTGACTTGCCAATACTGGCTGCGTCAGAACAACAAACGTAGCGCCAGCCAGCAGCCACCAGGTGTTGGAGCGCCACATCAGTACACCCCGCATATCTACCTCCCCGCGTTCACATGAACGCGCGATCTTTCTCAGTTGAGCGAAGCGGTCCTGAGCAGAAGTGCTGCCCGGAAAAGCTTCACAAAAAAGCGATTACAAAGAGGCAGGTGGAGCGCGAAGAGGAGGTCGAAAGCGCAGCCAGTGGCGCACTTTGTCTGATTGAGGCGGTAAAAACGTAAGTCGGCGCTGGATTCTGGTGATGACCGGCAACACGACCAGGCAAACAAACAACAGCGGAAGGAGTTTTGACCAGTTGACACCGATCTGCTCCAGGAGCGAAACGTCAATATCGCCACTATGATCATGCTCGTCAGGATCGAATTGATGCACGTGGGTGGTATGCATTCCTGAATCCTGGCCGTTCTGACTGACATGCAGGTGCAGGCCAGACATCTGCAGGACGAGCAGAGATGTACAGGCGAGTATGGCGAATGAGACAGATACTCGGAACATACCGCCAACTATACCCAAAGCATTACTTCAGGCACACCAATATGAGAAGCAAGAACGGGCGCTCGATTCGCCATCTGTGGCCCACTCTTTCTTAGAGAAGCTGTTCTCGGAAATTGCAACTGGAGAAACCAGAAGGAAGGTCAAGAACACCACAAGAATTGCTGGTGAGGGCATTTACTGAATCACAATTCCTCAAAGGGAGCTGAACTATGACCCGAAATACGGAAAAATGCACACCGATTTACAAGGATCTAGCCGGATCCTCTCATAGGTTAGTTCAAGAGAATCCACCATCATTGCCATGTGGTGTATACCCTCTTCGCCTGGCGCGTACACATCACGGAATGGTGACGGGCCTTCCTCATCCTGCTGAACCAGTTCAACCATAAGGCTGCCCCATTGTCCGTACGCGGACGTGTGCAGGAACTTCTGTTCCCTGCCACGGTGTATCCCCCAGGCCAGTTCTATCTTTTCGACCAGAAAGAACGGCCCGGCATCGAAGGTCAGCCCTTGCTCCCCAGGCCGAATAATTAGTATCATAGTTAGGGAAATCTTCGAACCGGAAGGACAACATCACATGCCACAGTTTCAGGGTCAGCTCTTCGATGCAGACAATCACTACTACGAAGCGCACGACGCTTTCACCCGGCATGTCCCAAAAGGCATGCAACCCCGATGCGTGCAATGGGTAACCATGGAACAAGGCCGGCAGTATCATTCCGTCGCCGGAAAAATCGATCGTTTCACCAACCCGACCTTTAATCCCATTTCCAGGCCTGGTGTTCTGCGTGAGCTGTTTCGCGGCAACCCCAACGGTGCCACCAGCGCTGAACTCATCCGTTCTTCACTGGAACCCATGCCTGCGGAATACATGGATCGCGAAGCGCGTATCAAACGACTGGACAAACAGGGACTGGAAGCGGCCTGGCTCTTTCCTACCCTTGCCATCCTCTATGAAGAGCTTCTGAAAAAAGATGTCGATGCTGTTTGTACCTTGTATGAAGGGTTCAATCTATGGCTCGACGAGGACTGGGGTTTTAATCATCAGAACCGACTGTTTGCCGCACCTTACATCTGCCTGGCCGATGTAGACCGGGCCTGTGTGGAGTTGGACAAAGCGTTGAAGAAAGACGCCCGGGTGCTGGTCATGCGCCCGAGCGCGGTCTACACCCGAAACGGTCCGCGCAATCCTGGCGCTAAAGAGTTTGATCCCTTCTGGTCGCGGGTTAACGAAGCAGGTATCACTGTGGTCGCACACATTGGTGCTACCCGCCACGACAGTAATGGCTATGACGTCAAGAACCAGGATGTGCTCAGCATGGGCACCAAACCCAGCGTCACGAACTTCCACCGGTCGCGCAACATCAACGATTTTCTGGCAAGCCTGGTCTTCGACCGTCTGTTTGAGCGTTTTCCTAACCTTCGTATCGCGTCTGTGGAAAACGGTTCTGAGTTTCTCGGCGACCTGCTCATCGCTTTCGCCCACAGCAAAGAACGGACGCCCACTTACTACACCGACGATCCAGTCGTCAGTTTCAAGGAACATGTGTGGATCAACCCATTCTGGGAAGACGATATCAGTGAGGTGATCGGCCACATGGGTGAGGATCGCGTCATTGTTGGATCGGACTGGCCGCACATGGAAGGTCTGCAACATCCAAGGGACATACTCGAAGAAATCGAGAACATTCCGCTGGACGTGCAAACCAAGATTCTGCACGACAATGCCGCTTACCTGAATCAGCGAACCGGAACATAAGCATGAGCGAAACCAGGCAAGGCGACGAAACTGTATTGCTGGAGGAAACCGTTGGCGGCGTCCGGATACTGAAGCTTAATCGGCCAGCCAAGAAGAATGCGCTATCACCAGACCTCACAAGCGCAATCGTCAGTGGAATCGATCGTGCGATGGAAGACAGCGCCGTCAGAGTGATTGGTATCACCGGCGTTGGCGACACCTTCTGCGCAGGTGCAGATTTGAGCCCGGCTAAAAACCGCGAGCGCGGTACCAACACCGTCGATACTGCAGTGAGCCTGGTGACGGGAATCCGTGTTCGCTGTGAAAAACCAGTCATCGCGGGTATCAACGGTCTTGCGATCGGGGCCGGTGTGTCGCTCGCCATGTGCTGCGACATGCGCATGGCCAGTACCAAAGCCAGTTTCCATCCGGGTTACGCGCGCGCGGGTACTTCTCCCGACTGCGGTCTGACCTGGACCTTACCGCAAGCTGTGGGGCACGAACGCGCCATGCGATTTCTTCTGGAAGTTGATTTCATCGATGCACAAAAGGCCCTCGCTATCGGTCTGATCGGCAGCGTGGTCGCGGCAGACACTTTCGAGCAATCGTTCCTCGCCTATTGTCAGAAAATTGCCGAGGTTGCACCGCTTGCGGCGAGGCAGACAAAACTCCAGGTCGCTCGTGTGGGTTTGCCTGATGATCTTGAAGCGTTGATACGAGAAGAGCTTCGCTACACCGGCCGTGGATTGAAGAGCAGCGATGGCAAAGAAGCAGTTCGTGCAATTTTTGAGAAACGCAAACCCATCTTCACAGGAACGTGAGCGTTCTTTGACTGACTATTCTTTACCTGCATCACTGGCAGATAAAAGACTCTCAGCAACCAGATCGTTGATCTCACCATCGGACCACTGCAACCAGTCTTGCAGGACTTCCCGATTGTGTTCACCCCGGTGCGCCGCCGGTCCTCTAACACCACTGCTCGCGTCAGAAAATCGATAAGGCGATTGCGCAATGGGCCGCGTGCCTCCAGCACGATCGTCTATCTGCACGATCATCTTTCGATGCTTCAAGGTGGGTTGGGCTTCGAGGTTATGGGGATCGCGAACCTCGCCCCACGGTATATCAATCACGTCCATCAGCGCGGCAAACTGCGCGACCGTCTGGCACTGCTTCAGTCGCTGTTCGCTCGCGTGGTTGCGCGTGGCGATTTTAGTTTGGAGATCCGCACCAGGCGGGGTTGGATCGGCCAGGTCACAGCGGGCGTTCAGTCGTTTATAAAGCAACTTCATATCGGTGGCGACAAACACCGGCCCGAAGGGCAGATCGAAAATCGGACACACGGGTAGCGTGTTGGGCACATCTTCCATTTCAAAATGCGAACGATCATCGGTAGCAAAAGTAGCATCCATCATCGACATATCTATATGTTGCCCCTGCCCCGTCCGGGCAGCCATCTGCAACGCAGCCAGTACACCAATCACGCCATGTAGCGATGCGTTAGTGTCCGCAACCGACAACGGCAGATCCGCAGGTGCGGTGCCGTTACGTTGCGCGAGTCTGTGCATCAGACCTACCTCCGCGTGCACCACCGGCGCATAGGACGGGCGATGCGACTCGGGGCTGTCATGGCCAAAGCCTGAGATCGAAAGCATGATGATCCGTGAATTCACCGCGCGCAGCGCCGCATAGTCAATGCCGAGACGACCCATCACACCAGGCCGGTAGTTTTCGATAAGGATATCGGCCACCGCAACCAGCGAATTGACAAGACCCACTGCGCCGGGAGCTCGCAGATCAATAGAAATGTTGCGCTTACCGGCATTCTGTTGATTGAAGAAACCGGATATGCCTTTAATTTTCTTGCCATGAATGCGCGTGGAGTCACCGTCCGGTGGTTCTACCTTCACCACGTCCGCCCCCAGGTCCGAAAGTAAGCGCCCCGCAAACGGTCCGGCCACCACGCGCGAGAAATCCAGAACCTTGATGCCTTGCAGTGGATGTTGCATAGCCTGGCTACTCACCTTACGAAGTCTTTACGGGCGTGAAAACAGGTAGCGTCACTTTGCTGTCTTCGATTTCTTCAAACGCAACCTGCACAGCCATCCCAATCTCCACAGTGGCCGGATCACAGCCAACAATGTTGCTGATCATCCGAGGACCTTCCTCCAGCTCGATAACGGCAATGACCATCGGGCAATGTTCCGAAAAGACCGGATGAGGTGGACGGTATGCAATCGTAAATGTGTACACCGATCCCCTGCCGGATACGGTGCGCCACTCAAGTTCTGCAGAGCCACATTGAGGGCAATGCGCTCGCGGCGGAAACGAATGTTGGTCGCAGTGCTGGCAGAACTGCACAGCAAGCTCATCTGCGCGGGCGGCACGCCAATAGGGTTGCGTGAGCTCGGAACTCGGTGGAATCAATCTGGCACTCATCGCGCTGCTCCAAAGACCAGACCGGTCTGCTCGGCGATGATGCCGCCATTCCCATGGGCGTAGGCCAGTTCGAGACCCGGGATCTGGCGCGCACCGCAGCGACCTTGAATCTGACGAACTGCTTCTGTGACATGACTCATACCACCCGCCATGCCCGGTTGCCCGAAAGAAAGCTGGCCGCCGTGAGTGTTCAGCGGAAAGTCACCACCAAAGGTCAGGTCGTGCGCCTCGACGAACGCACCGGCTTCGCCGCGTGCACAAAAGCCTGCCTCTTCCAGCGTCAACAGCACCATGACGGTGTAACAGTCGTACAGAGAAGCAAGACCAATGTCCGACGGGCGCACCCCTGCCTGCGAAAATGCGGATCGTGCAGCGATACCAATGCCAGTGGCATCCAGGCCAGGTGCTTGTGCAAATGACGAATGGGTCACTGACTCCCCTGCGCCCAAAATCCAGGCAGGGGGTTGCTTCGCATCCGCTACACGGTCGGCCGCTGTCACAAGCAATGCTGCCGCACCGGCCGCAGGCATCACGATTTCGAGCATATGCAACGGTTCGCAAATGACTTCGGAACTCAGCACCTGATCGATTGTGAGTGTCTGATCGTGAAAAATAGCTGCAGGGTTAGCGTTGGCGTTCTTGCGTTGATCCACGGCCACCTTGGCACGCTGGGTGTCTTTGAGACCATATTCGTGAGCGTAGCGGTTGGCGATCATCGCATAGCCGACGTTGGCGCCGAGCATACCGTAGGGGGCATCGAACTCGGCTTGGGGTGAGCGATCGCGCGAGGGTGAAAACGAACGCGGTCGACGGCTTGTGTCTGCGTTCGTGTTGTTGCCTCGCGGTGTTCTTTTACGACGGCGGGTTCCCGTCAAACATAAGCACGTGGTACACATGCCTGCCTGAATCGCAGCAGCAGCGCGCCAGATCATGCCCGCTCCGGTGGCACCACCCAGATCTACAATTTCAGCAAAGGTCGGCTGCAAGCCAAGGTGCTCCGCAACGGTGGCAGGAACAAAACCAGGCAGGCCACCAATGGGATGGACGATTAAACCGTCGACTTGCGAGCGGTAGAAACCGGCATCAGCCATCGCCTCGACCGCTACTCCGCTCAACAGATCCAGGATGGTTGCGTCCCCGGTATATCGCTGCGGTGCAAGTTCCGCCACCCCAACAACGGCCGCTGCTCCCTTGAGCGACATCAGACGGTGTCGCCCAGGGACCGATACCTGGCTGGAATGTCAATATTCCAGAACCGTGCAGAGTTCAGACCCAGTACTTTGGCACGTTGCGCATCATTCAGATCGCCCATGGTGCGCTCAATGGCGACAGTGGAATGCGGCCACGTGCCTTCATGGTGTGGATAGTCATTGGCCCACAGGAAGTTGTCGATCAGATCATGGGCCACCCCTGATACCAGACCGGTGCGGTCCTCCATGAATGAGGCAAAACCCTGCCGTCGATAGTAGTAACTCGGTGGTTCTTTCAGATCCGGAGATACCCACATCCGGTGTTTGTAGAAGGCTTCATCCATGGCTTCCAGCAACCCCGAAACCCAGCCGATACCGGCTTCAATAGTCGCGAAGCGCAGCTTCGGATGTCGCTCCAGAACACCAGACGCACAAAGGTTAGCGACCGGTTCCTGACTCGCTGCACAGCAATGCACCGCATAGTTGATGACCGCGCCGCCCGGACCAGATGCTGCACGCGGATCCCGGCCGGTGGAAACATGAATCGTCAGCGGCAGGTCCACATCTTCAATCGCCGACCACAAAGGTTCAAACTCCGGCTGATTGTAGTTGCGCTGATCCATGCCAGTGGGTCCGTACTCAGGCTTTACCGGGATGGTGATACCCCTGAAGCCAAGCTTGGCCGCACGCTGTACTTCTGCGACCGCCGCCGCAACATCCAGCGTAGGCACTTGCGCCATCGGCAGGATGCGATGGACGTGCGCACCAAACTCCTCATGCGCCCAATCGTTCCAGGCTCGGCACATGGCCATGGAGAAACCGGGATCGTTTGTGCCAAACGCGTGAATTCCCTT
The DNA here is from genome assembly GCA_027622495.1 of Pseudomonadota bacterium. GTDB lineage: Bacteria > Pseudomonadota > Gammaproteobacteria > Pseudomonadales > Azotimanducaceae > JAQBYL01. Next base: position 3,988 of record JAQBYL010000074.1, on the reverse strand, counting down.
GTTACCAAAGACCACCTCCACATCGATACCGTCGCGATCCTGATCCGCAATTCGTTCAGCGACATTGCGACCCGTCTTGTTGCGCTCAATATCCTCGGGCCCCCAGTCCGTTGTGTCGGTCTTGATCTTCCAGGGTCGATTACCCTCGGTGATAATGAAGGCCTGCCCGTCTTTCATTTCCAACCGTGGCAATCTCTTCAAATACTCTGGTGCGATACGTGATTTGACCCAGTCTTTCGGCTCATTCGCGTGGCAGTCGGCCGAGACGATGAAATGCTTGTTCGGATCTCCCGGTTGGGCCGAACGCGCCCAACCGCTGGTGCCCGGAGTCTCCAGACGTTTCGACATTGTGGTTTCTACTGATGGCATGCGTGCCTCCTGTTGTTAATTTGCCTGGTTTAGTCTTCACTGTCCGATTTGCGGTAGCTGTTGCCAAATGTCTCTTCACGCCACTTGAGCGCCGCTTTCAGACCATCTTTTTCTGCCCGGCGCATGAATTCATCACCGCCCTCACCACTTTCCGATCGACGCGCGTAGAGCCCCTGATCGCGAAAGCTCGAAAGAGCAAGCAGGTCAACACTGGCGGCAATGCCCGTTTTAAAGCCCATGATTTCGAACTGCCGGTTGATGCTTCGTTTGGTCATCATAATCAGGTCAGTGGGTGTCAGCGCAATCAGATTCGCTAACTCTTCGGTGCGTTCCTCGAGCTTGTCGGCTGGAACAGATTCCGACGCCCACTGGCATTGCACGGCTTCGAGGCCCGTCATCGGCTCAGAGGTAAACATGTAGTACTTCGCTTTTGTCATACCGACCAGCCACGGTATGTACTGCAGGTTACCCGGCGACCAGTTACGCCCGACTGGCCAACCTATTTTCGCATCGTCCGCAACAACGCGCAGATCGCAGAAGCCAGCAAGTTCGGAAGCACCCGCGAGGCAAGCGCCATGGATCTGCGCGATCACCGGCTTCTGCAGATCAAAGAGCGTCATGTACACGCGAGCGTGTTCCAGATCATAGGATTGCCACAGCCGATCCCGCTTGGGATTGATGTATCCGCCAGGAGGCATATTGCGTTGCCGCTCACCTTTCTTCACCGGGGTAATGTCATACCCCGCCGAAAAACACGATCCCTGGCCTTTGATGATGATGACGCGGATATCATCATCAAGCTCCAGCAACTTGGCCGCCATTTCTATCTGTACAAGGCGTTCATAGCCCAGCGGATTTCGCTTTTCTGGTGAGTTGAGCACAATCCTGCCGATCGGTGCGTCCCGTTCAATCTCGATGAGATCGAACACCGGCATCTCTACGGTTTCGCGCCGGTAGGGTGGTGACCACTTGACTGTGCGATGTGGCGGATTCTGATTATCGTCTGATGATGAACTCATACTTTGTTCCCCTGAAGTCGCATTCCTCTGAACTTGCGCACGCTGAAGCATAACTAGTATCATAGATGCAGACTGACCTGATGTACATAAAAGGAACCAATCCAAAGTGGGCGCAAATGATCTTAACCAACGTGCCGCAACTCGGGTGGCGCAGAACATCGTCAGCGACATCCGCGATCGAGCGCTCAGACCGGGCGCTAAACTTGAACCTGAACACATCATGGTCGAAAAACAAGGTGTTGCACGCGCAACCGTAAGGGAGGCTTTAAGGTTACTGGAATTTCAGGGTGCCCTGCGTATTAAAGCTGGACCAGGCGGCGGACCGATCGTCAACGTGCCAGGGGTGGATCACCTGACCAGCGCGCTGTCGTTACAATTGCAGTTTGCCAATGCAACCTTTCACGCTGTACTCAGTGCAAGAATGGCTATCTATCCAGTGCTGGTCGGGGAGGCAGCAGAAAACGCAAGTCACCAGGACATTGCAGCGTTGCGCGCAAGCCTGTCTCGTGTACGAGACGCCGTTGAAAATTCTGATGCGGCTACACAGGAAGCGCGCAATTTCTATGAACTTGTGGCATCCGCTTCCAAGAACCTGGTGCTGGGCTTTCTGGTAAATGCGCTGCACCGGATGTCCGAAAACTCCCATGTCGAATACGATGCGGAACGATGGCGGGCAAGCGTCGAACAATCAGAAAAGGTGTTAGCTGCGATCGAACGCAGAGATGCGGAATCGGCACGCGCAATTTCTACCAAGGCACTCGACGCCGCCATACGCTACCTGGAAAAAAACGAGCCGGAACTCCTTAAACAACCGGTTTCATGGATCGCAAGCTAGTCGCCATAGTGTGTCTTGTTCTGTTAAGCCAGACTGTGGTCCTCCCGATATCCGGTGACGAACGCAACCTTCCCTTCAACCTCTTTCATACCAGACTTTTAGAATAGTGCGCGCGCCTAACGCCCTGCCCGCACCACACGCCCGCCCAACGCGCCTGTGTGCTCACCATGATCCATGAACACCGAACCGTTCACGATGGTGTAGTCGTAGCCGCTCGACCCTTGTATGTAGCGACCGGCGCCACCTGGCAGGTCGTTAACATACTCGGGTTGTGGCAACGATAATCCGTCGAAATCGATGACGTTGAGGTCGGCATAGGCACCTACCGCAATCCGACCACGATCAGCAAAACCAAAAAGGTCTGCTGTATCAGACGTGAGGCGCCGAATTGCCTGCGGTAGTGACCAACGAGCTCGTTCGCGCACCCAGTAGGTAAGCAGGAAGGTGGGCTGGCTGGTGTCCATGATCTGACCGACGTGGGCGCCCGCATCAGCTAGCCCCAGAGTTACGAGGTCGGTATCGAGCATCTCCTCCACAGCACTTAACTGGTGATTGAGAATCGGATAGTTGAGATTGAGGGCACCGCTACGTTCCAGGACCAGGTCGATGAACGCTTCTGCCGCAGAGACGTTACGCCGTGCCGCATGCGAAGCCAGGGAATCCTCGGCGAGGCAATCGTAGCGCGCATCACCTTCCGGCAGAACAAACATCTTATCTGCTTGCGGGACTCGTTCGGCATTCTCAGCATCAGCAATCAGGCGCGCCCGTCGTGCCGGATCGCGCAGTGCAGCTAACTTTTCATCGCGGCCCAGTTTACGCACAGCCCGCCACGATTCGGTTCGATCCCAGGGGGTACGGTTAAATATGTTGTAGATCATACCAATGCCTCGTGCCGTGGTCTGGGGTCGTATGTGGGCGCCCCGGGCATTCTCTTCGCGATTGAATTCGATCACCCGCGAGTACAGATCAGGACGACGGTCAGACTGCACCAGGCCGTAGCTCAAGGGTCGGCCCGAGCGGCGACTGATCTCACCCATAAGAGCAACCTCTTCCCTGGTCTTGGTCAACGCATCATCATCTCGCTCACCCAGTCGCATGGCGCCTTCAAAAAGCCCATAACCGACCTTGCCGAGGACATCGCCGAAGGCCAGTAACTCATCGGCTCCGGCAAAGGTGCCAGGTACCGGGCGACCGTCTGGCACACGATGACCCAGCGTGCGGCTGGTAGAAATGCCGAGAGCACCCGCTTGCATGGCTTCGGTTGCCATCTCTGCCATGAGTGCTATGTCTTCCGCAGTGCCGGAACCTTCGGTCATCGAACGCTCGCCCATGGCCGCAACGCGCAGTGCACAATGGCCGACCAGACCTCCCACGTTGATGCCTTTTTGGGTTCGATCCAGCCAGCCGAGGTAGTCGCCGTATGACGACCAGTCCCAAGGCAGACCGTTGAGAATGGCATCTCGCGGAATGTCCTCTACCGATTCCATCATTTCTGCCAGAAACTCTTTCTGACCTGGCCCGACTGGCGCAAAGGTAACACCACAATTGCCGATTACGGCGGAGGTGATGCCGTGCCAGCACGAAGATGTTGGCAGGGGGTCCCAGGCCAACTGGGCGTCCAGATGAGTGTGCACGTCAACAAAACCGGGGGTCACTAACTTACCCTCAGCGTCGATCTCGCGCCTTGCCGAGCCTGGCAGGTTCTTACCCACAGCGACAATGCGGTCACCAGACACAGCCACGTCGAGCCGCTGGCCCTCAGCAC
>JAQBYL010000073.1 GCA_027622495.1 Pseudomonadota bacterium | reverse complement strand
CAAAGTCTTCGGGAAGGGTCGCAACCTGATCGATAAGTGTGAGGTCACCCGTGCGCGGCGAATACCAGAAGGTAAGCAGCTCGGCAGTCAGTTCCGAAACCAGGTAAACGCAACCGTTGCTGGGATGAAACACCAGGTGTCGGGGCCCAATCCCCGCCGGCACTGCAATGCCAACAGGCTCTGAAAGGGGCTGCGCTTGATGACGCCAGATCATATCCGAACCGAGATCGCACACATAACACCAGCGACCTTCGGGTGAGATCACCACCTGATGAGCATGTGCGGTTTTCTGACGCGCTCGGTTGGGACCACTCCCCTGATACTCAAAGGACCGCAGGTGTCGCAGTTGAGTTGCGTCGAACACATCCATCTGTCCGCTGGCATAGGCAGCCGTGTACAGCGAACTACCGGTTAGAGAGAAGTGGCAGACAGCCGTCCCTGAACAGCTCGCCTGAGCCTGCAGGGTCAGCGTGTGATCTGAATTCACCGAGAAACGATATACGGTACTCGGCCCTGAAAAACTCTCATACACCGCGAACAGATCATCTGCCCGCCATTCAAGCCAGGATGGGTTTTCAACCTCAGCAAAGATCGGTCCTTTATCGATCTGCCCGGTTGAGGTGTTCAGATAACAGGCGCTAATTCCAACGCCAGCAGGCTTCGGCACATGACCGGCAGCCTGAGTGTAGGAGCCTGCAAAAAAAGCAATCTGCGCCATGCTCGAAAAAGCTTCTGCTCAGCCCTGAACCTCGCGCAGGTGCACGGCTTCATTCAACGTAATGACCGAGCGTTCGCCACTGCTCGCACACTGAAAACGATTGATGCTGGTGTAGTCCGGATTGAAAAACATTCTGGCGGAAAAGCCGATAACGTGGGCTGTCCACACATTGATCACACCGCCGTGGCAGGTGACAGCAACGCGCTTCCCCGGATGGCTGCTGACGATGGTTTCGAGTGTGTTGATCACTGTGTCACTGAAAACACTGAAGTCCACACCAACATCGCCCTTCATCAATTTGAGCCAGCGTTGGTAGTCGACCTGCTTCAGCTTTTCCACCGGTATGTAGGCTTCAGCCTGCCGATCGAACTCCACCACACCCTCGCGCGGTTCGATGGTGAGACCCTGCGCGCGGGAAAGCGGCTCTGCGGTCTGCCAGGCGCGTTTCATCGGACTCGAATACAGATAGTCGATGGATTCGTGTTGCAGCCAGGTGGCCATCAGATCGGCTTGCGTGTGACCGATATCCGACAAAGGCGGATCGGCCGGTTGACCGTCGGTGTTTTCGATGTGCATGGGCAGGCCGTGGCGGATGAGGATCAGTTCCATGAGGTGGCTTTTACAAAAGTTCGACCAATCGTATACGATATTGAAAGGCCAGGGTCGCCGGGGTCAGCCTCCAGCTGACTTCCGCCGGTGCAGTCATCTCCCAGAGACATTGAGGATGCGCGGGCGCTCGGTATCCACAGTCACAACGTTGCCGTTCAACGCCACCAGGTCGGCGGGGGGCGGCAGTCGTCGGTACTGCAGGAGCAGGGACATGGTAATCCAAGCAGCGGTGCAGCTCCTGGGCGGTTGGCTGACGCCTGCTACGGGGCGCGAACCGTTTGGGCTATGGCATCGCGGTCCGGTAGCATGCCCACCAATCAATCGGAGTAGTGCATGCGTATCCTGCTGTACAGCGACCTCGATACCGACTCGATACCCGGATTCGCGAAAGTTCGCCAGGCGCTGGAGGCCGGTAACTTCACTCAGGCCGACGTGCGCAAGATCGGCGAGAATCTCTACCGCGCCCGGCTGAACAAGCGCGACCGGCTGCTGTTCCGCCTGCACAAGTATCAGGGCGAGCAGTGCGTGCTGTTGCTCGAGCACATTGTCAATCACGCCTACGACCGCTCGCGCTTTCTCACCGGCGGCGCCATGGTGGACGAGGCCAAGATTCCGGCGGTAGAGCAACCCGAGGCGGACGAAGGTGATGAACTCGTCTATCTGCATCCCGAGCGCGAGCGCTTCCACCTGCTCGACAAAATTCTGTCGTTCGACGACGACCAGCAGGCGATTCTGGAACTGCCGCCACCGCTGGTGATCGTTGGCTCCGCTGGCAGCGGCAAGACCGCACTCACGATGGAAAAGATGAAACGCGCAGCGGGCGACGTGCTCTACGTGAGCCTGTCACCTTATCTGGTACAGAACGCGCGCAACCTCTACTTCGCCCACGGCTACGACAACGACCAGCAGCTGGTGGATTTTCTGTCGTTCCACGAGGTGCTTGAGAGCATCCACGTGCCTCCGGGGCGCGAACTCTCACTGCGCGATTTCCAGCGCTTCTTCGAGCGCCACCGCCGCGGCATGGGCCCGAACGATGCGCACAAGCTCTTCGAGGAATTCCGCGGAGTGATCACCGGACCGCTGACGGAGCAGGGTTACCGGACCCGGGAGGAATATCTGGAACTCGGCGTCAAGCAGTCGATCTTCCTCGCCGACGAGCGTCCGCGGGTGTATGACCTGTTCAAGAAATATCTGGCCTACCTCGACAGCGAAGGGCTGTTCGACGCCAATCTCGTCGCTCACAGCCATCTGGCCCGGGCAACGTCGTGCTACGACTTTATCGTGGTCGATGAAGTTCAGGACGTCACCACGGTACAGCTCTATCTGCTGCTGAAGCTGGCGCGAAGGCCTGGCGCCTTCCTGCTCTCTGGCGATTCGAATCAGATCGTGCATCCGAATTTCTTTTCCTGGGCGGGTGTGAAGTCGCTGTTTTTCCGCGAGCAGGATCTCACCGGCGACGGTGAGGTCATTCGGGTGCTGCACGCCAACTACCGCAATGCGCCCGTGGTCACCACCCTGGCGAACCGCATTCTCAAGTTGAAACACGCGCGGTTCGGCTCCGTAGATCGCGAGAGCAACTACCTGGTGCAGAGCGTGGGCGCAGAACGCGGGCGTCTGCGCCTGCTCGGGGATGACGAGCGGGTCAAGCGCGAGCTGGACGCGCGCACCGCAAGCTCCACCCGCTATGCGGTGATCGTCATGCATCCGGAACAGAAAGCCGAAGCCAAGCGTTATTTCTCTACGCCGCTGGTGTTCTCGATACAGGAAGCCAAGGGGCTCGAATACGAGAACGTCATTCTCTACAACTTCGTCACTGGCGAAGCCCGCGCATTCCACGAAATCGCCGGCGGCGTGGACCCGGCCGCCCTCGAGGCCGACACGCTCAGCTACGCGCGCGGACGCGACAAAACCGACAAATCGCTGGAGATATTCAAGTTCTTCATCAATGCGCTGTACGTGGCCGTAACCCGCGCCGTGCGCAATCTTTACGTGATCGAGGGCGATCATGGACATCCGGCACTGGCGCTGTTGCAGCTCGACCGCTTTGCCGGCGAACTCGACATGGACAAGGAAGCTTCGTCCGTGGAGGAATGGCAGCGTGAGGCCCGGAAGCTCGAGCTGCAGGGCAAAGCCGAGCAGGCCGAGGACATCCGCGAGCGGGTGCTGAAACAGCGGGAAGTGCCCTGGGAGCGGCTCGACCGCGAGGCCTTCGCGGCGTTGCGCGAGCGAGCGCTCACCGGCGGCGGGAAGAAAGCACAACTCGCCGCGTTCGAATACGCGGTGATCCACCATCACAGACCGACGCTCAATGCCCTGGGCGAGGCCGGATTCAAGCCCGCCCGGCGCGACGAGGCACAGGCGGAGCGTCAGCTCGTACGCAATCATTTCATGATCTACGACCTCGCCAACCCCGGCGCCGTGCTTGCCGACGTGCAACGTTACGGCGTGGACCACCGGACACGCTTCAACCTGACGCCGCTGATGATCGCCGCACGACTCGGCAATGCACCCCTGGTCGAGGCCTTGTGCGGCCGCGGTGCCGACCTGGAACTGCGCGCCAACAACGGCTTCACCGCACTCCACTTCGCCCTCGAACGGGCCGTGCTCGACCCTGCCTACGCCCGCCAGCGGCTACCCCGGATCTATCCACTGCTCGAGCCCGACAGCGTTTCGGTGCAGGTCGAGGGCCGGCTGGTGAAGCTCGACAAGCGACTCATGGAGACCTTCCTGCTCAACTTCCTCACCGCGCTCTATTACCGCCAGCTCGGTCCGACCCTGGCGCGATCGAGCCGCGGCTACAGCGCGAAGATGCTCGAAGAAGCGCTGGAGTGCCTGCCGAACAGCGTTGTCCCCGAACGCCGCAAACGCCGGCCATATATCAGCAGCATTCTGTCGAAGAACGAGATTCACCGGGACAACCCCTACAACCGGCGGCTGTTCCTGCGCATCCAGCATGGCAATTACATTTTGAACCCCGGCATGAAGCTGCGGAGGGGCGAGGATTGGCGCCCCCTCTACGAGGTGCTGCCCACGGAAGACCTGGGTATGGAACCGCTTCTGGCACGCTACCGGGATACCGCGAGCGCCGACCAGCGCCACTATCTGCTGAGGGTCGACGATGACCAGAAGAAGCGCCTCGAGGAGTTCCATGCGTTCACGGCGGGCTGGGAGGTGCCCTGAGCCCGTTCAGTCGTTCCCCGGCTCTTCGAGCCTCGGCACGCCCTGGGTTCCTGGCCAATGTTCAGCAGGGAATAGTCGTTGCCTCGACGCAGCTCAAGTGTGACTTCACCGGTCTCCGCCGATGCAACCCAGCGCTGGGAGCTCTCCCGAAGCATGATGCTCTGCGGGTCGAACCCGCGCCCCTGATACAGCAGTCGCCCGAGCTTGCGACCGTTTTCCCGATACATACTCCTGGCAACAGGGGAAAAGACCCGTTATTTTTCCTATTCGCCGCGTTCACCCGTTCATGCGCAAGGCAACAACCCCGACCGCCGTGCGAAGTCAGCTCAGTCTCGATCCTTTGTGACTAGAGAGGTCCTTAAGCTGGTGCTATTATCGGACCCGTTTAAAGGACCTGAGGATCCCTGCATGGGCACCAAGTTCTCCCAAGACGTGATTCCGCTGACCGACCTGAAGGTCAACCCCGGCCGTGTCGTCAAGCATGCGACAGACGCGCACCGGCCTGTGCTGCTCACTAGCCGGGGGCGCGGCGTGGCTGTGGTGCAATCAGTGAACGACTACGAGGCGGCCGAGGAGGAACGCGCATTCATGCGGGCGATCGTTACCGGTCTCGCCGACCTCGAGGCCGGTCGAGAACTATCGCTCGCGGAGGCCAAGGCTCGGCTCGGTCTGAAGTAGCCGCATGGCTAACGTCGCCATCCGGTTCGCCGAATCCGCCCTGGCCGATCTGGAATCTATACGGGCTTGGTACGCCGAACAAGACGTACCCGAGGTGGGCGAGCGCTTGATCCGCGAAATCGTCGCGAGCATCGAGGCACTCGCCGATCATCCGGACATGGGGCGTATCGTCCCCGAGTTCGAACAGTCTTTTCTGCGCGAGCTTATCCGGCCACCGTTTCGCATCGTTTATCGGCGCGAGCCGGAGCACGTACGTGTCGTTCGAGTTTGGCGGAGCGAGCGCCTGCTAGACATGGGTGACGAACCCGTTACTTGAGGACTACGTTTTGGAAATTGGTGGAGGCGGCGGGAGTTGAACCCGCGTCCGCTGGCGCTCTACTGTTGGCTCTACATGCTTAGTTTCGCCTACTGTTTTAACCTCGAAACGACCCGACGCTCAGGGTGTTCCAGGCGATCTCGATTTTATCTAGCGCTTTTGTCCCCGAGCGAGAACTGGGCGCGATCCTGTGAGCATTGCCACCAATTTCTCATCACAGGCACTGATGATCGGTGTAAGCGGGTTTTTTAGGCCGCTAGTGCGTAGTTTTCGTCGTTGGCAACTATAAAAGTTACAGCAATTGTTTAACGAGAGTTACTACCCTCTCGGCATGCACCGCAAGCTTCGCTACCCTCGTCGAAGCCAAGTCGCCCCCATGTTTGTTAGCCGGGTCTTTCGACATCGGCGGGTTGAGGTTGTTCCTTCACTGCTGCTTTGCCGGCAGTTCGGGACCGTGAAGTCTAGCACAACACTATGTAGGGCCAGGTGTGCCGCATATCAAGGACATGGAAACAAAATGCCCCGATGAATCCTGCCTTCACAAATGCCTCACCGCTCATTCAGACAGCCAATTTTCTAACTTGAGGTCCGACACACGCTCGAATTCTCGAGTGTTAGCCGTGACAAGCACCAGGTCCAACGCCAGCGCATGGGCCGCAAACAACAGGTCATTCGGACCGATCGATGTGCCCCGCTGTGCAAGGTAATGTCGGATCTCGCCATAGTGGCGATCTACAGGCGACTCGAGGGGCAGAACCGCGATCGCTGAAAGCAGCAGATTGACCCGCTCGGCGATTTGTCTGGATTCCGACTTCTGGGCGCCGTAGCGTAATTCGGCCGCGATGACGATGCTGGTACAGACGGAATCCTCGCCGACTAGAGCAATCCTTTTAGCCACGGCACCGTGAGGATCACGGACCAGATTCGAGATGATGTTTGTATCGAGCAGATAGCGAAGCGGCACGCCTCAAAGTTCCACGTCGTCCAAATCGGTGAGGCCCTCGTCAACATCAGGAAATTGAGCGTCCAGTGGCTCCAGATCAGCAAGCAGTGCCAATAATCGCCCTTTACGCACTGGCTCGATGACAAGATGGTCCCCCTCCTTGCGCAGAATCGCCTCGTCGCCTTCCAGCTCGAATTCACGGGGGATGCGCAATGCCTGATTACGGCCATTTCGAAACAAGCGAACACGACGTTCAGATTCGGCCATGATCTCACCCGTTGATTAGCATAGGCCGAAGCATTTGCCTTCCATCACATAGGGTCAACGACCACAACGCCTCTGCGACGGCCAGCATGGAGAAGCGAGCTTTGTCTGGCTGAAACCAAGGAGTCACCGAAGCCAACTCGGCAAAACGTCGCTGCTGCATAACAACCATCCACGTAATAAACTGACCACGATGAAACTCATATTGACCAGATTTCTACTCTTTACCGTGTTGGCGGCGGCCCAATGGACCCTTCAGACCGCCCATGCTCTCGACTCCCGCGCTGATGTCGACAAAGTCATTGAGCTGATTGAAGCCGGCCAGCTGTCGCTGGCCCGCACGTACCTTGAACCCGCGCTGATCGACCCGCGCCTTTCGCCTCCCGAACGTTCGCGCGCCTATTACCTGCGCGGCTACAGCTATTTCGTGCAGGGCATGCACACCTCGGCCGCCAATGACTACGGGCATGCACTGGAATTCAATCCCGAAAATCCTGCTGTTCTCGCGGCCATGGGCTCCATGTATTTCAACGGTTTCGGTCGTAAACGAGATTACGTCGCGGCCTATGGCCTGTTCGAACAGGCGGCTGCGCTCGGCCATCCCGGCGCTCTGATGCAGATGGGACATGCGAATCTGATGGGGCTGGGGGTGGAAAGGGATCTGGTCAAAGCTCGCGAATACCTCACCCAGGCTGCCGACCTCGGCAGCGCACCGGCGATGTTTCAGCTGGCGTCCAGTTATCGCACGGAGTTCACCGATCAGCCTGAACCGACGCTTGCCCAAAGCTGGTTCGAAAAAGCCCACGAAGCCGGTTCGACCGACGCGCTGGTGGCGCTCGGCTATATGTATCAGAACGGCGAGCTCGGGGAAGCCGACCAGTCCAAGGCCATCGAGTTCTACAAACAGGCGGCCGAGGCGGGCTCTGGCCCTGGCCAGGTCAGCCTGGGTCATGCCTGTCTGGTGGGGGCTGGTGTAGAGCAGGACTATGCGCTCGCCCAGACCTGGCTGCTGAAAGCCGCCGAACAGGGGGTGCCATCGAGCTATCTGTACCTGGGGCACATGTACTTGAGCGGCGAAGGCGCGCCGATCGATGTTGATGCGGCCCGTGGATGGTTTGAGCGGGGTGCTAAGGCAAACTCGTTTGAAGCGCAGATTCGCCTCGCCTATCTGCTGCTCAAAGACCCGAGCACCCACGCACAAGCCCGCGAGTGGCTTGCCCGGGCGGTCGCCCATGACCATCCGCGTGCACACAATGACTATGCCTGGATGCTGGCGACCTCCAAACACGATGAGCTGCGCGATGGCGCTCTGGCGCTGGAGCACGCGCTGGCTGCGGTCGACGGCGAACCCTCAGCCGGGCATCTGGATACCCTGGCGGCGGCCTATGCAGAGCTCGCGCAATTCGAGCAGGCCATCAGCGTTCAGCTGCAGGCGCTTGATCTGATTAAGACCGAGCAACCGGAACTGCTGGAAGAGCTGCACAAGCATCTGGTGGCCTATCAACAGTCACAACCCTGGCGGGAGTGAGGGGTTTCTGGTAAAAAGTCGCACGTCGCAAGCCTGCGCAAATTCGGCCGTGCAGGGAACAACCGGAAGGGAATCTTGAGTATCGATCGTCGCCGCACCGCGATTGTTTTTGAAATCGTCAAAGAGCTCGTGGCTGGCGGTAAAACCGAGTTCCGCCCGGGGGATGTGAACAGCATCCTGCGTGAGCGCAATCAGCCCATGGGGACCTGGGAAGTTCGCGGTGAGTTTTCGCGTCTTGAGGACATCAACGCCATCGCGATTGATGCAGCGACAGGAAATTGGCACCTGGTAGACGAGGCGGCGAAGATCCAGGCGTGCTGAAGCCGCGGCTGGTCAGCGCTTGAACCGGACAAGAAACCGGCCATAACTTCCCCTATATTTTCCTATCTTATTGTTTTATATATCTTTTATGTAGATTCAATTCGGCCATTATTCCAGCCAAATTGAGCCGTGAGTACTGGCCGTACTTCCGGCAGAATCTCGAGTGGGATCCCGAGACCTGTGTGAAGTTTACGAATCATCTCCTACAGGGCGGATATCCATCAGACGATCTCCGGTCAAACATGAAAGGGCACCCTGAAGCGCCCCATCTTTTAGAGCGATCTAGTTGTAACCAATCAGCGCCTTGGTCTCCAGATACTCCTCGATCCCGAACTCACCCAACTCGCGGCCGTTGCCAGACTGCTTGTAACCACCGAACGGCGCGTTGATGTCGAAGCCAGCTTCGTTGATGGTCACCTGACCGGTGCGCATCTGACGGGCGACCTTGACCGCACGTTCCTTGCTGCCCCAGACGCAGCCGCCCAGGCCGTAGATGCTGTCGTTGGCGATCCGCACGGCGTCTTCTTCGGTTTCGTAGGGAATGATCGACAGAACCGGGCCGAAGATTTCTTCCTGGGCGATGGTCATGTCGTTCGACACATCGCAGAACACGGTGGGTTTTACGAAGAATCCTTTGTCCACACCGGCTGGGCGATCCGCACCGCCGGTGACCAGCGTAGCACCTTCTTTGATGCCGACGTTGATCAGGTCTTTGACCTTCTCCCACTGCGCCCGATGCACGATCGGTCCGTGCGTGGTGCCAGCCGCTTTGGGGTCGTTGAAGTTGAGCGCTTCGGCGGTGGCCTTGGCGATCGCAACCGCCTCTGCCTGCCGCTCTTTCGGCACCAGCATGCGCGTGGGGGCGGAACAGGTCTGGCCGGAGTTCATGTAACAGCCCTGCACACCGGCGGCGACCGCTTTGGGGAAATCAGCGTCGTCGAGAATGATGTTGGCCGATTTACCGCCCAGTTCCTGGGTCACGCGCTTGACGGTCTGCGATGCCAGTTCTGCCACCCGCTTGCCTGCGCGGGTTGAGCCGGTGAACGACACCATGTCGACATCCGGATGTGCGGCGATCGCTTCGCCGACGATAGGGCCAAGGCCATTCACCAGGTTGAACACGCCTGCCGGGACTTTGGCTTCGTCAAATACTTCGGCCAGCATGAATGCGCACAGCGGTGCCATCTCGGTGGGCTTCACCACCATGGTGCAACCGGCGGCCAGCGCTGGCGCTACCTTGGCAACGATCTGGTGCAGAGGGAAGTTCCACGGGGTGATGAAGCCGCATACGCCGATCGGCTCGCGAACGATCTGGGTGCCGCCCTGGGCTTTTTCGAATTTAAACTCGCGCGCAATGCGGGCGTAGTTGGCGAAGTTGGCCATCGGCATACCGACCTGCACGGCCGCGGCCATCGGCAAGGGCATGCCCATCTCCTGGCAGATGATGTCGGCGAATTCGCCGTGGCGGCGGACCATGATCTCGGAGATCTTGTCCAGGTAGCTGGCGCGCTGGTCGGGGGTCAGGGAAGACCAGGCCGGGAAGGCTGCTTTTGCTGCTGCAACTGCTGCATCCACGTCGGCGGCGGCACCCATCGGCACCCGGCCGCAGGCTTCCTCGGTAGCGGGGTTGATCACATCGAGGTTTTCGTTGCCAGCCGGGGAGATCCACTGACCATTGATGTAGAACTTGTCGTAGGTTTTCATGTGTCTGCCTTGTTTGTCTTGGGAATCGAATCAATCGGCCGGCTAGTCTAGACGCATGCGACGGTTTCGCAATCCGCGATCTTGCGCAGGGTACTTTTGATGGCGCGACTTTTTGCCGCTACCGCGTTGAACCGTTGACCCAACCCCACAGCCACAGGTACTTTGATCCGAACTCCGAAGTTGCGCGAAACATGACCAACCCTGATCAGCCGAGCGACCAGGCCACACCCGATTTTGAAGCCGCCCTTGCGGAGCTTGAGGATCTGGTGGCCCAGATGGAAACCGGCGACATGACCCTGGAAGCCTCGCTTAAGGCATTCGAACGCGGTGTTGCGTTGACCAAAACCTGCACCGCGGCGCTCAAAACCGCAGAACTGAAAGTGCAGGTCCTCACCGCCAGCGACGAACTCGTCCCCCTGGACCCGGAAGACGTCGAAGTCGATGACGCCTGAACTCGCCGCCATCAAGGCGGCGGTCGAAGATGCCCTGAGCCACCACCTGCCTGCAGAATCTGCCATCGCGCAACCACTGATTGACGCCATGCGCTATGCGGCCCTGTCTGGTGGCAAGCGTCTGCGGCCGATGCTTGTGTGTGCTGCGTGCGAAAGTTTTGGCGGCGATCTGGCGGATGCCCTGGCACCGGCATGTGCCGTGGAATACGTGCACGCTTATTCGCTGGTGCACGATGATCTTCCGGCCATGGACAACGACGAGTTACGCCATGGTCTGCCCAGCACACACATCGCTTACGGGCAGGCAGCCGCCATTCTGACTGGCGATGCGTTGTTATCGCTTGCCTTCGAAGTGCTTGCCGATGCGGCCGCGGTACCGCTGCAGATCCGTCTGCAGTGTGTGCAATTGCTGGCCCGGGCATCTGGTTGGGAAGGCATGGTAGGTGGTCAGCATTTTGATCTGGCAAGCGAAGGCAAACAGCTGGGTCTGACCGATCTGAAACGCCTGCACGCGGCCAAGACCGGGGCGCTGATCAAATCTGCCGTGCAGATGGGCGCATTGTTCGGCGGGGTGAGTGCAGAAAGCTTTGTGCTGATGAGCGAGTTCGGTGATCGGCTTGGGCTTGCGTTTCAGGTGATTGATGACGTGCTGGATGTGACCGCGACCACCGAGACACTCGGTAAACCAGCGGGGTCTGATCTGATCGCGAACAAAAGTACGTTCCCCGCTCTGATGGGTGTGGATGAGGCGGTTGAGCTTGCCGAAAATCTGCTCACCGATTGCCATCAGTTGCTGGAGCGCGCGAATGTGAACAGTGGCTTGTTAAAAGAGTTGAGTGAGTTGGCGGTCAGACGCCAGTTCTGATTCTGCTAGCGACTTGTTCCCGCCCCTTTCTGGCTAACCAGTTCACTCACGCTTGCGCGTAATTTGCCATAGAGTTTTTCGGCGGCCGCATAGGCAAAACCATCGAGGCTCGCAGCCACCGACCCATCCAATGCGCGACTGTGATCAGCGAGGATCTTCTGCAGCACTCTGACCAGACGCTTGGCATCATCGGTGGAGAAGGGGTACACCCGATCCACTCGATCCGGCTCGAAAAAGAAATCACTATCGTAGTGCGCAAAGAGCTTATTGCGCCGTTTTCTCAAGTTCTCACAGATCGGATCGACACTTTCGAGCAAGGCGTCATGCCGGTCGAGATCGGCACTGCTCAATGGCTTCATCCAGGTGATGTTGTCGAGACTCAAGCGAGTCATATGCGTGAAATCGAGAATGCTCTTCTGACTGCGCTTATCGTACAGCCGGTAGATCGAGAAGGTCAGGTCGGCAAGGAGCCCCGACTGGATGTACCAGATCAGCGGTTCAACACGCTGCGGGTCTTCGTCGAGGTCATAGATTTTGTGACTGAAGTAATCAAACACCGCCGTCTTTGGAACGACTTCGCGAACCACAATCTGTTGCAAGCGGCGCAGGTAGCGGGTGTATTCCTCGGTGTTCACTGGCCTGTGAGAACCTCATGTGCGCCAGCATATGTCACACGTCGGCGCATTTGTGGTTAGTATTTGGCTGTGAGGGTCAGAATTCCCATGTCTTCGCGCATACCGACCTGTCGCAGGAACGACATGCCAAACAGAACATCCAGCGGATATCCGCCGGAAATGATGGCCGTTTCGACGTTGTAGCCGGTGATCGCACCGACCTGCAACTCATCGAGGATCACGAAGTAGGATTCTG
>JAQBYL010000072.1 GCA_027622495.1 Pseudomonadota bacterium | reverse complement strand
AAAATGGAGACCTGACGTGAACCTTAGACTTCCCCTGCTCCTCCTGCTTGCACAGGCCTCATTGGGGTACGCGAGTACCGATGATCTCGCCTATGCCGGATTTTTACACAGCGATGTAGACGGCCGGCCGATCACTCTCGCTGCCCTGCACAGTGACTATGACATCCAGGTCAGTGGCGATATTGCCAGCGTTCGGGTTACACAGCATTTCTCGAATCCCACCGACAGGACGATAAACGCGAGGTATCTGTTCCCGCTCAATCGGAAGGCTGCTGTTCACAAGATGACCATGCACGTGGGGGACGAGACAATTCAGGCTGTGATCCAGCCGGTCAAACAGGCCAGAGAAACTTTTGCAGCGGCAAAGCAGGCCGGTAAAGCAGCAGCACTTTTAGAGCAGCATCGACCGAATATGTTTACCCAGCAGGTAGGTAACCTGATGCCGGCGCAGACCATCAGCATCCTCATTGAATACACCCACGTGGTCGACAAAGTCGCCGGGGTTTACGAACTCGTCGTCCCCACGGTGGTCGGTCCGCGCTTTGAACCAGAGCCTGCAATTCTCGACCATGAAGAGGCAGGTGCCACGCACTGGCAGATCGATCGGCTGCCACGATATTCACCAACCTATGGCATCGACCTGCCCGATACCCTGCCGCCCGATCGACTCAACCTCTCGCTAACCCTTGAGTCCGCCGTTGGCATATCAAACATCGCAAGCGATACCCATCAACTGGAGGGCTTTGACAGATCCATGCAGGCAGCCGACGGGTCAACCCGGATGGCGCGTCTGCATCTGGCGCAGGGTAGATCTCAGGCCAACCGTGACTTTGTTCTGCACTACACCCTGGGTGACGCCGGACCCAGTGCCGGTGTGTTAACGCACTGGCAGCCTGAGGAAGGCGGTTATTTCAGCCTGCTCATTGAGCCTCCCGCCACACTCGATGAATCTGCGACGGTTCCCCGTGAAATGGTTTTTCTGCTGGACTGTTCAGGCTCCATGCGGGGTTTACCCCTGCGAGCCAGCAAATTGTTCGTTCGCAAAGCGCTCACCGGACTTCGGCCTTCCGACACATTCCGCATTATCCGTTTCAGCGACAGCGCAACCGAGTTTTCAATCGATCCCCTTCCCGCAACGCCGGTCAATATTGCGCTTGGCCTGACCTACCTCGACGGCCTGAATGGCAGCGGCGGAACCGTGATGACCTCGGGCATTCTTCAGGCGCTCACCCCACCGGTGCCCGACGGGGCAATCCGCAACGTGGTCTTCCTGACCGATGGCTACATCGGCAACGAAATGGAACTTTTTGCTCTTGTCGGTCGTGCCCTGGGTGCCGCACGGCTTTTCACCTACGGCACCGGAACGTCCACCAACCGCTATCTGCTCAATGAACTGGCCCGCATCGGTCGCGGTTTTGCACGCTATTTCGACCCCACCAGAACCACCGACACTGCAGAGCTGATCGCCACGCAACTGGCAGCCTATCTGAATGCACCCGCTCTGGTGGATATCAGCATCGACTGGTCAACTCTGCAGCCAGAAACCGTATACCCGAGAGAAATACCCGATCTTTACGCAGGTCAGTCCGTTCGCGTGACCGGCAGATTCAGGCAGGTGACAAACGGGATCATCAGGATCAAAGGCAGAACGGGCCTGAGTGAAGCGACTCTGAACGTGCCGGTGGTGCTGGCTACCGACCCCCAGCGACCTGCCATCCGCCAGATCTGGGCACGGACCGCCGTGGCCGAACGCATGCACAACCTGTCGGTACCCATGCCTTTGCGCAAACCGGCAGCCAGCGACGACGATCTCGTCAGTCAGGCCACCGATCTGGGTCTTCGATATGGCATCGCCACCCGCTGGACGGCTTTCGTTGCGGTGTCTGACAAGGTGTACAACGTGGAAGGCAATGCCGAGTCTGCAGAGGTGGGGCTATCGAAGGTTGCAGGGGTCAGCTCATCGGCCTATACCTCGGCCAGTTCACCGACAAAGTTCACCGGTTATGGCGCACCTGAACCGGGCTTGTGGTTCAGCGTGATCGGCCTGGTCACAACATTCAGTTTATTACGTCGACGGCGCCGGCGGCTATCACCGGGTTAGTTCTGGTGGCTGTGTTTTTCATCCTGATGGTGGCAACCACCGCCCGGTGATCGGACACGACATCGGGCAGTACAGTGTAGTCAGCGAACTCCAGATCAGGGGAAATCAGTATCCAGTCCAGCCGGTTTTCCCCGTCATCAAAAGTACCGAGCTCAGAACTCTTAGGCTGCCAGGCGTGCAGGCCGTGATTCTGCACAAGATCGCGGACGGCACTTTTTTTGGCCAGCCAGTCGCTGTTGAGATCGCCAAGCACGATGGTCGGATGCGAACGGTGCGAGATCATCGAAACCAGTTCATCGATCTGCTTTGCACGCACACCGGCCCGCAAAAAATCCAGGTGAACCGATACCACATCGATCCCGCGACCTTCACCAAATGGCGTTCTTATATGGCCGAGAATAAAACCTTTCGTGAGCGTGGGCGGTGATCGTTCAAAGGTGTGCTTGATGGTCTCGAGGATCTGATAGCGGGAAAGCAGACCGGTACCGTAGGCGAATCTGCGACCCTGCGCATTCACTGCCAGACGATGGTAGGGATAGCCAGCAGCTTCCGCCAGAAAACCAACGTGGTCGAAGTTCCCCGACCAAACCGAAATGCCATCGGCTTCCTGCAGCGCAACCAGATCGGCGTCCGAACGAATAAACATGTCGGCGACCTGGACCAGATTGTCAGTAATGGACTGGGTGTTCTGCAGCATCTGATTCGGCCCATCGCTGCGACCGTGAGCGAGGTTCAGGGTTATCACCTTCAGAACGGCTTCAGAATGGGTATGCGCAGACCAACCCATCAGGGCTGCTGCACACAGGGACCCGATGAGCATCGCTCTGATCAGATTGACTGGCTGGATGATGTTGGTTCTTCAGTGTCGGGTTTAATTCCCGCCACTGTGCCCGTTTTCACCACTTGAGACCACCCGATTGTGCCCAGTCTGGAGATCAGCCCCACCTTTCGGTGTATAACCTCTTCCCACGGTCGCTCGCGCTCGCCTTACAACCGGCGCAATGACTGGGGTACCGATCGATCACAGATCGATGCAGGCTTAAGCTATACGGGGCTGCCTGGCGTTCACATGGCATTCTGTTGCCGCAGCGCGCTGATTGGTTAGTTGAATCCGCGCCGTTTCGCGAAGCCTATGTGGATCGCGCGGACAGCGAAGTCCGCAAAACGCTGGGCCACACCGTAAGCAGTTAGTGGCTTGCAACCGATCTCGTGGATTCAGTTTCGACCGGCAAACCGGACCTGATGAAGAACGGTCCAATTGCCGCCACTGCAACCAGAAACACAAGCAATTGAAAGGCCATTGAATAACTGCCGGACAGGTCATAGACCTTGGCCGCGAACGGTGACGCCACCAGTGAAAGTGGCAATATCGCCAGGATCAGCATGCCGTTGCCCAGCCCGAACGAGCTCTGCCCCACCGTTGCCGCCACCGAAAAACTGCGCAGCGGCAACATACCGGCATAGCCGAAACCGAAACAGGCCATACCCACCATGATGCCAGTGAGGCTGTCCACGTGAGCGAGCAGCGTGAGCCCGCCTGCCAGCAGCACAAGCGAAGTCCAGAGCGCAATGCGAACACCAAAGCGATCGGTGAGAGTGCCGAGAATGGGTTTACCGATGGCAGCACACAGGGTCATGGCAAACAGCGCACCGGCCGCCTGATAGGTCGAAAAACCGATATCCGTGATGTGGCCGAATGCGTGCATGGTCACCGCGGTAAACACACACATGATGACCCCGAACACCAGCACGATGTTCCAGAACGATGGCTGTTTGAGAACCTCCGGTGCGCTCCATTGTCTGTCTTCTTCACTCCGCAGATTCTTCTGCTGTGCCTTCTCGTATCGCATATCAACAGGCACACCATCCACCGTCGTCCCCATGGCGGCCGGGGTATCGCGCAGAAAAATGAGGGTGAGCGGAAACAGCACGACACCGACCAGACAGGCAAGCGCAACCAGGGCATCACGCCACCCCATGATCTCGAGCAGCCATACGCACACTGCCGGCATTACCATGCCTGAAGTCGATGCGCCGAGAATCACCAGCGAAAGCGCCAGACCACGGCGCCGCAAAAACCAGCTGATGGTGATGCGCTGCACGGTGAACGCACCGAGACACGACAGGCCAACGCCGAAGCCGAGCCCCATCACACAGTAGAACTGCCACAGGGTCTGCACACGTGACAGGCCGAGATAGCCGAAGACCACCAGCGTCAGGCCGAACAACAGCACGGTCTTTGGTGAACGCCGATCAAGAAACCAGCCCATGACCGGCGCAATCAGGCCCGCGACGACGGCATCGATGGTGAACCCAAGGGTGATCTCATAGCGACCGGTCTGGAAGGCTTCAGCCAGTTCCGGCAGAAAAATGCCCTTCACGTAGGTGAACATCCCGAAACTCAGAAAACTCACACAGAACGCAACGGCCACGATGACCCAGCCGTAAAAGAAAGGCAGTCGTTGGCGATCGGGGAACATGATGTTTGCGCAAACCCGCCAAACAAGCGAGTCTAAATAGTCGCTGTCAGCTAAGCCAGTTCAAGTTGATCAAAATCTAGATAAAGGATTCAACTATATGAAATATTTGAGATTTTTTTACCTTAGTCTATTCGCAGGTCTGGTGGCAGGCTGCACGGATGAGCCTCCGGCGCCGGGCACTGCCATCACCAACGTCACCGTCATCGACGCAATCGCTGGTCAGCGCAACAACCAGACCGTGGTGTTCGATGGCGATCAGATCAGCCATGTTGGACCGGCGTCTGCCCAGGCTTATGCGAACACCATCGACGGCACCGGTAAGTTTCTGATCCCCGGGCTGTGGGACTTCCATGTGCACCTGACCTATGAACCTGAGCTCACAGGTCACATGTCGGCGCTGTTCCTGTCTTATGGGATCACCAGCGTTCGCGACACCGGCGGTCTGCTGCACCAGATTCTGCCGGTAGTCGAACGCATGCGCGAAGCCGGCGCAACCGCACCACGCGTTTACTTTGCCGGGCCTCTGCTCGATGGCACCGACGTGGTCTACGACGGCAACGATCGACCTCACATCGGCAGCTCAAACGCATCGCCTGAACAAGCGAGTGCCATGATCGGTGAGTTGAAGGCCGAGGGTGTGGATTTCATCAAGATCTATGAACTGGTCAGCGCGGACGTTTTTTACGCCATGGTCAGGTCAGCAGAAGCGCTCGACCTGCCGATCGATTCACATGTCCCGCTTGCGCTGCGCGCCAGGGTTGCCGGTCCGCTGGTAGACTCGATCGAACACCTGCGCAACATTGAGCTCGATTGCGCCAGCAACTCAGAAGCATTGCACGCTGAACGCCTGGCATTGCTTCAGAATCCCGATAATTTATCGGGCTTCGAGTTACGCTCATCCCTGCACAGCCTGCAACGCCTGAACGCCATTACGAACTTTGATGCGGATGCGTGCGACGCGGTAATGCAGACGCTTGCCAACACGCTGCAGGTTCCCACCCTTCGTCTTAACGCGCTGAACCTCACCCCGCCGTACAAACGGGATGGCTGGCAGGACGCTCTTGACCGGCTGCCACCGGAGGTTCGCGAACGCTGGCAGCAATCCGCTGACCAGATGGCCGGGGCGCAACAGACCGATCTGCGTTTTGCACAATGGAGCGTGTTTTTAACCGGTGAGATGCACAAACGTGGCATCCCGATCGGTGCGGGGACCGACACGCCCATTGGTCTGGCGGTACCGGGTTTCAGCCTGCATTCCGAACTGCAGATGCTGGTGGCCGCGGGGCTGACCCCCATCCAAGCCATTGGCGCAGCAACCGTGCAACCGGCACGCTGGTTTTCCACATCTGATCAGGCAGGTGTTGTGAGCGAAGGCATGAACGCGGACCTTGTGCTTCTGCACGCTAATCCTCTCGACGACATTGCCAACACACTCAAGATCGCAGGCGTCGTTACAAAGGGGCGCTACCTCAGTGAGGCTGAGTTGCATGACCTGCGATTCCCCGCGCAGTAGCGGGCAAGGCGCAATCGCCGCGCGCCAGACGCAGGTGGGTCAAGCGTGCTACATCTTCAGCTTGAAATTGTCCCACGTGACAATCTGTTGCGGTTCGATCACTACCCAGCGGCGGTTGCGCCCACCTGCACTGGCGGAATTTGGCGCCGGATTTTCCGCTGGGGGGCGGTCGTGACCACCGTTGTATTTGCTCCCCATCTGCACCCGCACTGCAGCAAGATGCGGATCAGCGGCTTCCGCCGCGGCATCTTCAAGCACTACGCCCTGCCCCCGCAGCATGATCGCCTGCAGTTCAGGGAATTTCTCGTTGCGGTCAACGATCACTGAACAGCTTGCGTTACGCCGCAGATTGACGACCTTCTGACCGCGACCATAAAAGTAAACGCGGCCGCCACCCCAACCGAACCACATTGGCGTGAGATTAATCCGCGTACCTGGTCCGATGGTTGCGATGCGCATGTTCCATTGGCTTGTCATGATCTCGTCTATCTGTGCATCGCTTAAGCTCAGCTCACGTGGCAAGGCCATCGTCGTCTCCTTTAAATTCTAAAAAGTCATGGGCAGCGAAAGATGGTTTTCAAACACCCAGTCACGCTGCTCGATCAGGATCGGGTCACAGCCGCCAATGGCCTCGCTGCCGAGATCGTAGGACTTACGCAGACCAGCCGGTATCGCGCACACATCAGCGGGCAGGGTTTTTGCCAGCAGGCTGAAACAGGCCCAGTAAATATCCGCAGCCGACAACGCCTCTCCGATCACATAGTGGCTGCCCCGATCACGCTGAGATTTCAAATGGCTTGTGAACATATCCAGAATTTCACGCGCCTTCGCACCAGCCTGCTTTTGCGCCGCTTCGCTGTAGCCATACTGGGCGTACATCGGGTTGGTCTTGAGCCCCTTGGCTGCCCGCTCCGGTCCGACCATGCCGAGCATGAGCACGCGCAGGTTCCAGATCCAGCCATCCTCGCCGATCAATTCGTTAATCAAACCGATCATCAGCATGCGTTCGCGAAGATCGGAAGGTATGAGGGAGGGTCCCTTTCCAAGCCGCTCCGCCAGATGCAATATTTCGAGCCAGCCGGTTCGCGGTGCTTCATTTTCATAAACTGCGACCGGTGCATTGCGATGCCCGGTCCAGGCCTGCAACACTTCGTTTGCACCCGCGGCAACCTGGTTTACCGGTACATACCCCACCTTTTTCAGATCGAGGATCGCCCGGGCCGACATGCTGTAGGGTGCTGGCATGTGGGCCGTCAGCGCCAGACGCAAGCCCGGCATGTCGCGGGCAACAATCGGTTCAATGTATTCGAGTGTCATTTTGTTTCCTGATCCGAAATGAGTGGCTTGAAACGGGGTTAGCGGCCGCGAAAATCTGGTTCACGTTTCTGCATGAACGCCTGTGGACCTTCACGCGCATCAAGCGATCGGCCGGCAAATTTCTGATGAAAGAGCTCCATCTCAAGCTGACTGCCAAAGGTCCCTTCCAGACCCCGGTAAAGCTCCCGCCGTGTCAGTTGAATGGCGATGGGTGCTGCATTTGCCAGGGTCTGCGCCATGCTGGTCACTGCTGCCTCAAGCTCATCAGGTGCAACCACCTGGTTCACTAACCCCATGGTCATGGCTTCATCGGCCCACACCTGCCGGCCGGTATAAAGAATTTCAGCCGCCCGGGCGAGACCGACAATGCGCGGCAGATAAAATGTCATGCAGGCTTCCGGCACCAGGCTGATGCGCGAAAACGCCGATGCAAACTTACCCTGTGTAGAGGCGATCCGCAGATCGCAGCACAACGCCATGCCGAAGCCCAACCCGGCCGCGGCGCCGTTGATGGAGGCAAGCGCCGGTTTTGGCATATCCCACATAAGCTTGGCAAAGGTTTCCTGAAAGCCGTCGCGTGGCAGACCGCTGTTGGGGTCAGATGCGGTCTTCCTGTGAGCCTGATCCTTTGCCGGTGTCAGGTCAGCCCCCGCACAGAATCCTTTGCCTGCCCCTTTAAAAACCACCACCCGGACTTCATCGTCTGCATTGGCAATCCGCAAGGCATCGAGAATCTCGCCACGCATGTTCTGCGTGAGCGCGTTCAACCGCTCCGGGCGGTTGAAGGTGATCGTCGCCACACGGTCGGCGACTTCAAAAATGATTTCCTGATAGCTCACGGCCGTCTCCCTTATCCCAGTGTTCAACAGTGTACTGAATTAGCGCGGTTTGTGATCGCGTTCTGCTAAGCGTCGCTTTTCAATCTGTTTGCATCATACCGGTGCCTGGCCGAGCATGGTCCGACCAAAGGCCAGGTGAGAAACACATGCACATACCTGCCGGTGCAGCTTTGTTTGCGCTTTGCGCCCTCTTTACGACGCAAGTCGGCTGGTCGCGCCCGGTGGTCAACACCAGCTGCATCGGCGACCTGCTCTGCGTCCGAGTCTACAAAGACCGCGATGTGACCATTCGCCTTGAGAATCTCACCACCAAACCGCTGAGCTTCAGCCTGCTGCTGCAACCGGCCGGTCTTGCGCGGCAAAACGTCCGTGGTTTGAAGCTCGATCAGCCTCAAACATTAGATCTCGCCACATTTCCAACGCCTGGCGGGCCATGGGGATACGCGATCAGGACGCACTACGGGCACCAGGCTCATCAGCACGATGATCGCCACATCTACCACCTGCCATATGCAGAAAACAGGGCATTTCTCGTGTCTCAGTACTTTCAGAATCGCTCTACACACCACCCGGGGAACCAGTTTGCCATCGACTGGGAGATGCCTGTGGGCACACCGGTCCACGCCGCACGCGGCGGGTTAGTCGTCAGCGTCTATGCAGGCTCAGACCAGACCAGCACCGCACGCAACGAAGCAACGGCTAACCATATCTGGATTGCGCACAGCGATGGAACCATCGGCAGGTATCTGCATCTTGCCCATCAGGGCGTGCTGGTCAGCGAAGGTCAAAGCGTTGTTGCCGGGGAGCTGATCGGCCGTTCCGGGAACACCGGCCGAAGTACCGGCCCGCATCTGCATTTCAGTGTGACTACCCTCGGTGGCGACGATCTGTATACGTCGTTTCTGCTGCTTTTCGATACTGATCGCGGTGTTCGGACCCTGCAGGCTCAGGAGCGGGCTGTCCATCCACCCAGATAAGATATTTCAGCCGCCGCTTTTTCTGTCTCGCGCCCTGTCCCTTTCTGCAACAAGCTCACGCACGCGTGGAATCAACTCCTGCCCATACTCGATTGCATCCGGCAATGGATCATAGCCGCGAATCAAAAGGCTGGTGGCGCCCAGATCGTAGTAGGCGACCATGGCCTGCGCGACTGTTTCAGGTGTTCCAACCAGGGCGGTAGAATTGCCGCGTGCACCACTGGCTTGCGCCAGGGCCGTGTACAGACAACTGTCGTGAACCTCACTTGCAGCAGCAATATCGAGGAGCCGTTGCGAACCAACGTTCTGCGGGCCGGGACCCTTCTTATCACCAAAGGTCGCTTTGATCTGATCGAGGATTTTATGCGCACGATCCCATGCCTCGCCTTCGGTCTTGCCCAGAATGGGTCTGGTCGACACGCTGAAAGTCAATGGGTTAGTCCCTGCGACCCCACGAACTTTGGCCATGAAATCAGCAGTCTCTTTGAGTGGTTCACCCCACAGCATGAATTCATCTACATGAGGTGCCAGGCAAGCGATGGCTGCGTCACTGCCACCACCGCCATACACCGGCAGGTTCGGCTGCTGTAAACAGCGAATATCGGAGTAGGCCTTGACGATGTCATAGAACTCGCCTTTGTGATCGAAGGGCTTGGGTTCTGTCCAGGTTTTGCGTAACACCTCGATGTACTCCGCGGTTCGCCGATAGCGACCGGCATGATCCACGTGATCGCCATCACGCGCCTGGTCGCTGTCGTTGCCACCGGAGATCATGTGCACAGCAGCACGACCGCGGGTTAATTGATCGAAGGTCGCGAGTTTGCGCGCGGCAAGCGTTGGCGCCACAAAACCGGGGCGATGCGCCAGCAAAAAACCCAGTTTCTGAGTGACCGCAGCGGCGTGAGCACCGATCAGAAAGCCATCTGGCGCATCGGAAAAGTAACCGATCAGAACACGGTCAAAATCAGCATCTTCGTGAACCTTTGCAGTATGCGCGATCACGTCCAGATCAAACGGCGGGCCCTGCGGCGGTATGATTTCAGATGCAACCCGTGGTGCTATCCAGCCGATCATTTCAACGGGCACGTCATCCTCCTGTTCTACTTTGCTCAGCCCCCATAATTACCCCGATGGCGCCCGGGTTCAAATCCTCCGCCAGTGTAGTACGATCCCGGCTGGAAGGACGAATTTAAGGGGGTAAACCAGTGGATCTGGCATACAGCGCCGAACATCAGGCTTTTCGCGACGAGGTGCGATCGTTTTTAAAGTCTCACAAAGACCAGGCACCAAAGCCGGGCGAGCGCTCGTCTGCAGCGGCCCAATCCTGGCAGAAGCTTCTGATCGAGCACGGTTACGCAGCGCGCACAGTGCCCAGAGAATACGGCGGCGCGGGCCAGCAGCCAGACATTCTGAAATCACACATCCTGGCTGAAGAGTTCACCTTCGCAAAAGTTCCGCCCGGTCATAGCGGCGACAATCGCATCGTTCCAGTTCTGCTCGAGATGGGCTCAGAAGCACAAAAACAGCGTTTCATCGGCCCCACCATCCGCGGCGAAATGCTGTGGTGCCAGGGCTATTCGGAGCCGGGTTCCGGATCTGATCTGGCCTCTCTGCAGACTAAAGCTCACGTGGACGGCGATGACTTTGTGATCAACGGCCAGAAGATCTGGACCTCCGGCGCCAAAACCGCGCACATGATGTTCTGCCTGGTCAGAACCGAACCCGACGCACCCAAGCACCAGGGCATCAGCTATCTGCTGATCCCCATGGGTACCCCTGGAATGGACGTCCGTCCGCTGAAACAGATGACCGGTGATTCCCAGTTCAACGAGGGGTTCTTCACCGATTGCCGGGTGCCGACCACCGAGATTGTTGGTGCTCGTGGCGAGGGCTGGTATGTGGCCAATGCCACCCTCAAGCACGAACGTGGCGGCTTAGGGGATCCGAACCAGGCCGAAAGCCGGTTCCACGCGATCCTGGAACTCATGAAAAGCGAGACCATCGACGGTCGTCGCCTGATCGACATCCCCGCGTTCCGCGACCGTGCCATGGCGCTGCAGGCGCGAATCCTTGCCATGAAGTTCAACGGCATGCGCGTGTTGTCCCACGACATCAAAGGTGAAGAACCGGGCCTGCCGCGCTGGATTGTCAAACTGCAGGGCTGTGAACTGAATCACCAGGCCGCCGGCCTTGCCATCGACGCGCTCGGCGAACTGGGCATTCTGTACGATGACAGCCCCTATCTGCGGGACCATGGAATGTGGCAGCACCGTTACATGCTCGATCTGGGTCTCATCATCGGC
The DNA here is from genome assembly GCA_027622495.1 of Pseudomonadota bacterium. Lineage (GTDB taxonomy): Bacteria > Pseudomonadota > Gammaproteobacteria > Pseudomonadales > Azotimanducaceae > JAQBYL01. The sequence goes on along the minus strand of JAQBYL010000072.1, from coordinate 989 downwards.
GGTGGAACCGCGCAGATACAGAAAAACATCATCGGCGAGCGCGCCCTGGGGCTGCCCAAAGAGCCGAAGTTCGAAAAGCAGATATAAGGGGGCCCCACATGGAATTCATGCTGAGTGAAGAACAGCGCTCGCTGCAGGACAGCGTTCGACGCTATTTAACCGCCGAATGCCCGCTTGACCGGGTACGCAAATCGGCCGATGCCGAAATAACCCTGGACCGCGACCTGCATCAGGGTCTGTGTGGGCTCGGGATCAGCGGAATCATCATCCCGGAGGAATACGGCGGGGTTGGCCTTGGTTTTCTGGAGGCGGCGCTCATCGCCGAGGTGCTGGGCGGCGCAGTCGCGCCGATGCCCTACGCGGCAAGTTCAGTCATGGTCCCGGTTGCTTTGCTCGGTGCAGGCAGTCCCGATCAGAAAGATCAATGGTTACCCGGGCTTGCTGCCGGTGAAATCAACATCGGTGTTGGCGTTACCGAACAACTGGGCCGCCGCGAAAGCGATGGCATCAAAGCCTCAGGTGGCGCCCTGAGCGGCAAGGCGATGTTTGTGCTGGAAGGCATGGAGGCCGACGCCTACCTGATTGCCGACGAAAGCGGTGCGCTGCACATGGTTGCAGGGGATGCTGAAGGCCTCGTCCGCAGCAAATTGAAAACCATCGATCGCACGCGTTCGGTGGCTGAAATCGTGCTCGATCAGACACCCGCGGAAGTACTACCCGGGAGCGTAAACAATCGTGAACCTCTGCTGGCCACCATCGACGCAGGTCGCCTGATGCTGGCCGCAGACACCCTGGGGGCCGCACAGGAGATGATCGATCAATCGATCGCCTACGCCAAAGAGCGGCGCCAGTTCAACCGGCCGATCGGCTCGTTCCAGGCGATCAAGCACATGTGCGCCGAAATGGCGGCGGAACTCGAACCCTGCCGCTCACTGATCTGGTATGCGGCTCATTCGGTTGCGGCCATCCCCGAAGAGGCGCGTCTGATG
>JAQBYL010000071.1 GCA_027622495.1 Pseudomonadota bacterium | reverse complement strand
CGATCATCAGTTTGCCCAGGTCCTGCAGATTCGGCAGACCTTCGAGAAACAGGATTCGATCCATCAGCGCTTCGGCGTGCTTCATCTCGTCAATGGATTCTTCGCGCTCCTGCTGGGCGAGGCGTTTGAGGCCCCAGTCCTGGTACATTCTGGCGTGCAGAAAATACTGGTTGATGGCGGTGAGTTCGTTTTTAAGGACCACATTCAGATGGTGGATGACTTGTTTTTCCAGTGGTTGCATTGCCGCTCCGGTTCCTCTCGATTGATCGTAATGTGCCCCAGTTGACCCGGGACCACAAACTTAACCTATTGATTTATAAATGAAAATACATGCATCAATTTCCCGCTGAAATAGTCGTGATATACAGGCGTGCTGAGTTTGTAAATTGTACACACTCTCGCTTGCAAGCGAGAATCATTATCATTTACACTTCGCTTCGTCCTTGAACTAAAGGGTTGGTTGATCGATGTACGTCTGCGTGTGCAAAGCTGTGACCGATAGCGAAATCCGCGAAGCCGCCTTGAATGGCGCGGCGACGATCGAAGACATCGCCGAAACTCTGGGTGCCGGCACCGGTTGTGGCTGCTGCCGTGAAATGACCCAGCATCTGATCGATCAACAACACACCGACCATCTGACCCACGCCGCCTGATCTCAATTTATAACACCCGCCTTTCGTAGACGCGCGATCTCTGCGTCGTCACGGCCCATTTCCCTAAGGATCTCTTCGCTGTGCTCACCCAGACCGGGTGAACTTCGGTGTAGTCCGGACGGTGTTGAATGAAACTGGCCTGGTGGACGAGGCTGCCGCATCGGTCCCGCCTGCGCGTGCTCAAATTCAACCAGCGCACCCATTGCTCTAACCTGTGGATCATCGATGACCTCGTGTCGCTGATTGATCAGCGCGTAGGGCACATCGTTTTCTTCCAGGCGTCGACAGACTTCTTCGGTTGTGAATTTCGCATATCCGTTATTGAGGATGGTGTCCAGTTCTTCGCGGTTCTGCATCCGCAGTGCCGGGGTGGAAAAGCGCTCATCACCCCACATGGCGTGCAGGTCGAGGGCTTTGAAAACCCCTTCGATTTCCACGGCCTTGACCGGCATCACCGCCACATAACCATCTTCTGTTGTGCGCACGAACGTTGAGTATTTCAGAAGCGGTGCTGGGTCTACATCGTCGCCGACGAAGGAGTAATTGATCATGCCGTCGGGCCACAGAAAGAACAGGCTGGCGTCCAGCATGCTGACTTCAACACGCTGACCAACACCGGTTTTTTCGCGGGCGTAAAGCGCGGCAACGATGTTCTGGGCAGCGGTGACCGAGGTTATTTTGTCGCAGATCAGCGTGTTGATCATCTGCGGTGAGCCGGTCGAGGAATCAACGTGCAGAGATGCAAGCCCGGAGATGCCCTGGATCACTGCATCATAAACCCGCCGGTTAGCGTAAGGGCCACTTTCGCCGACGCCGTTGATCGACACGAATATCAATCTCGGATTGATTTTGTTTGCCTGTTCGAAGTCGATCCCGAGGCGCTTCATCACACCGGGGCGGAAATTTTCTACCAGAATATCGGCCTTCCGGATCATGTCGTGTAGCACCGCGAGACCGTCTTTGGTCTTCATGTCGAGCACCAGGGAACGCTTGTTGCGGTTCATCATGGCAAAGCTTGCGTTCACACCATTTCTTGCCACCAGCCCGCGCCGCATGAGATCCCCATCGTGAGACTCAACCTTGATTACGTCTGCACCCTGATCCCCCAGGATAGAGGTGCAGATCGGTCCGGAATAAATGGTGGTGAGATCCAACACCTTGACGCCGGTCAGCGGTCCGGCGGACATTGTTGGTGAGGTCATTGCCTGGTCTCCTGTTGGCGAATCCATGGAAGTCTAACGTTTTTGCCGGTCAGCGTTGTTCGATTCTCAGACGCCGCTTTCGAGGTCGGCGAGTTGGTTGATATTGCGGAAGCACTCGCGCCGGTCCGAGAAGTCGACGACGCTGTGCGGTTGACTGTTCAGCCAGCCGGTGACGCTCTGGTCTGCGCCAGCACACCAGGCTGCGAGAGCTGATATCGATTTCGTTTCGAGCAGTTGATACAGCGGCTGCAGTCGTTCGCCATCATGGGCGACAGCGATTTCACCTGCCTTACGGATGCCTGCAAGTCGTTCAACCAGATCGCCAGGCAGGAGTGGTCCGTCGCCGGGGCAGATCACCGCAAGATCGGTATTACAGGCGCTCAACGCAGCCAGTATTCCTGCCAGCGGACCGCTGAAGTCCTGCTGTTGATCAGGCATTACGGGCGCCCAGGCAGCATACTGCTGCAGGTTCCGGTTGGCGCTGATCAGAAGGCTGTCGGTTTGCGGGGTAAGCCGTTCGATCACATGTGCGATTAACGCTTTGCCCCGCCAGGCGAGCAATGGTTTGTCTTGACCACCCAAGCGCGAGCCACGGCCGCCACACAGAATGATCCCGGTGATTTTCACGCAAGTGTTGTGTGCAGAAACGTCAGCAACTTCTGCCAGGCATCTTCACTTTGCTGCTCGCGATAGCGGCCACCACTGGGTCCACCCATGGGCAGTTTGACCCGCCCGCCATAAAAGAGGGCACAGGCTTTGAGTTGCGGCAGATGACAGGCCGCAAGCCAGGCCACGCGACCACCCCAGCAATGGCCAAGCACACCGATCTGCGCAGGGTCGACCTCATCCATGGAGGCCAGCAGATTAAACGCAGCCGTCATGTCTGCCACCGTCCAATCATCGCGACTCTCATCGTGCACACCGGTATGGCCAACGGGAATGTGCTGGGCGAGGACGATACCAGGGAGTTTGCCCGGTGTGGTTACCTCAAGGCCGAAGAGATGGACCTCCATCGGGCTTCCCAGTACATCGACGCTGATGATCTGTGTTTGCGTGTTCGACATGGGTCAGAAGCTTAGCAGGAAGGGTCTGGGAAGGCAGGGGCCGATGGGGTTAGAGTAGGGCTACTTGAAATGGATGAGAGTAAACAATGCTGCATATCAATCTGCGCGCTTTCTCGTGCAAGGCACGCCTTGTGGGGATCTGCCTGGGGGCGATGCTCACGCTTACGCTGCCGGTCCAGGCTCTGGATACCGACGCTTTGAACAAGGCGCTTGCCGGCGCGCCTCGCGATGAGGCGGACAAGGCTCGCGATGCGGGGCGTAATCCGGCCGGCGTGCTGGACTTTCTGGGTCTCGAAAAAGGCATGACGGTTGTGGACGTGATCGCGGCGGGTGGCTACTACACCGAGGTGTTGTCAATTGCGGTGGGTGAAAGCGGGAAAGTCTTCGCGCAGAACCCGGCCGGTGTACTGCGCTTTCGTGATGGCGCCAACGACAAAGCTCTGACTGCACGTTTGGCAGATAACCGTCTGCCAAATGTGGTGCGGGTGGATCGGGAGCTGGATGATGTGGGCATACCCAGTCGTTCAGTGCATCTGGTCATCACCGCCTTGAACTTCCACGATGTATACAACAACAGTCCGGAAGCAGCTGTAGGCATGTTGCAGCTGATGGGCCTGATGCTGAAACCGGGCGGTGTGATCGGAATCGTTGATCATCACGGTAACCCCGGCGCGGACAATGCCGCACTGCATCGCATGCAGGTCGATCAGGCCATCGAGGCGGCGGAAACAGCCGGCTTTGACGTCGAGCAAAGTGATCTGCTGACCAACCCCGATGATGACCGCAGTCAGATGGTTTTTGCGCCGGATATCCGCGGTAAGACCGACCGTTTTCTGCTCAAGCTGACACTGCCTGAGGATTGATCAGGTCAAAAGACTGATCAATCCGGAGGTTAATCAGCGCAACCCCGACCATGCCTGCCGTTCGGCGGCACGCGGGTCGTTGCGTAGTTCCGATTCGGTGTCAAAACACATCACCACGCGATCGGGCTCGCTGTAGGGCTGCCAGCCTGGATTACCTTCGCGGATGAAGCGGATCCAGGTCTGGTGCATGACATCGGCGACCTCCTGCGGCAGCGGACCGTCGCCAATGAATGCATCCACACCGGGTCGTGACAAGTTGTCGAACGCAAACGGAATTTCCAGGGCATGCGTCGCCTTGAGCCGGCCGTTCATGGCGCGTGATTCCCAGCAGAAGCAGTACATCCAGGTGGAGGCGGGCGCCCCGGCGCGGGCTTCAGCAAGGCGGATTGCCGGGATGCCAAACATGTGGTCGGTGGTCAAGGCAATCAACAGGTCGTTCGCCGACGCGTCCGGACGTTGTTCACGGTAGACCTGCAAAGCAGCAGTTGCCCCGAGATTGTCGGCGAAGCGTTCGAGTTTCGCCTCATCGACTTTGCCGTAGCCCCACAGTGTGGTTTCGTCTTTGTTCCATCCGGTCAGCACCGGAATCGATGCACCGACGCCCTGGCGGATCGCGTCAATTGGACTCTGCGAAAGTATCCGATTGCCGACAACGGGGTAAAAGGCCGATACCGCAACCCCCAATTTGTTGTTTGATCCGACACCGCCTTCAAGATCTGCAATCACCTGGCTTTGCGCTCGGAGGATTTCATCGACATCGATCGCCTGAAGACCTTCGGCCGTATCAACACCCACCGCGGCCAGAAAAGCATCTGCAACGATCTCGCCTGCCTGCTCAGGCAGGGTGTGCTGAGCACCACCACTCTGCGGAATTGCTGCGCGAAAAAGACCCTGCGCCGCCGGGCAGCCAAGCAATGTTGAAACGCTGAAACCACCAGCAGATTCTCCGGCGATAGTGACTTTAGAAGGATCGCCGCCAAAACCAGCGATGTTGTCCCTCACCCACATAAGGGCAGTAATCTGATCGAGGGTGCCGTTCACACCGGAGGTGGCAAACTCAGACCCAAAGCGCGACAGATCGGTAAACCCCAATGCGCCTAACCGGTAGTTGATGCTGACCACAACAATGTCGCCGTTGGTGGCGAAGCTGGTTCCGTTGTACCACGGTGTAGCCCCCTGACCGGTTCGGTACGCACCGCCATGAATCCACACCAGCACCGGTCGTGAGCCGTCAAGGGCAGGTGTCTGAATGTTGAGGGTAAGACAGTCTTCAGACCAGCGTGGGGAGACAGCATCAGTCATGCCACCGGTTGCGACCTGCGGTGCTGCCGGGCCGAATTTGCGGGTGTCTTTCGGCTCGCTCCAGGGCGCATGTGCAAGGGGTGCGTGAAATCGCAGCCCGCCGATGGGTGGTGCCGCGTAGGGGATACCTGCAAACAACAGCACGCCCTCCTTTTCGCGGCCGATGATGGGTCCTCTGGTGGTGCTGGCGTTGACTGCATTGTTCACAGGCGAATCTCCTTAAGCGGGTTCTAAGGTGGGTCAGTAGCGGAACTTGCGCGCTGACATGATTGGAAAACGTCGTTCAAACTGATCAAACAGCTGGGCCATCTCAACCAGCGCATTGGCGTCGCCGGTGATTTCGAGCTTCTGCTGAGCGATCAGATCCAGTGCATTGGTTAAACCCAGCATCAGTCTTTTGAAATCAAGGCCCTGAATTTTCAAGGTAGCATTCGGCTTGTCTGTGTGTCTTCCGACAAACGCATTCAGCACGCAGTTGTGGATGCTCAGGTGGTAATGCAGGTCACCTTCGAAGATCAGGTTGAAGTGCAGCGATTTACCGTCGGCTTTGGGCCCGTTGAGTCTGACGGCCATGGCCTGAAACAGGTTTTCCAGGGGCATGCCTCGAGCCATGCCCTCGTTGGCGCTGAAAATTGAACTCTCGGGAATGCCGTGCCGTAACTCAAGCGCACCGCACAGAAAGAAATTCCGCCAGGGTGCTGACTCCGACTGATAGCCAAGTTGCTCCAGCGTGTCTGCGAGCAGACTGCGTGCCTGCTCATGTTCGGGCTCGGCCATCACCACATGGTTCAGTACCTCCGCAACAAAGCGATAGTCACCGCGGGCAAAATCGTCAGTGGCCCGTGCAACGATGGCATCAGCGCCCCCCATGTATTCGAGGTAGCGTTTGCCGGCTTCGCTGGGGGGTAGCGGGTACAGATGGCTGGGATTGCCGTCGAAGTAACCGAGGTATTTGACATACACGGCCCGCACATTGTGGTGCACGGTTCCATAATAACCACGGTTGTACCACTCATGGCCCAGGCAGTCCGGCAGGCTGATCTGCTCGGCGATCTCCTCTTTGGTGTAGCCATGGTTTGCCAGACGCAGGGTCTGATCGTGAATGTATTTGTACAGGTCACGCTGTTTGGTCAGATAAGCGAGCGCCTCTTCGCGACCCCAGATCGGCCAGTGGTGGCTGGCAAACTGAATCTCCAGACGCCCACCGAACAGGTCGATGGATTCATTGATCTGCTCGGACCAGGCCAGCGCGTCGCGGACCTGCGCACCGCGCGGTGTATAGACATTGTGCAGATGATGAGAGGTGATCTCAGACATGCACAGTGCTTTGAACGCAGGAAAGTAGAACACCATCTCGGCAGGTGCTTCGGTCCCCGGTGTCATCTGAAATTCGATCTCGATCCCGTCGATGGTTCGGGTTTCACCCGTGGTGCTGATGATATCGGTTGGTTGCACAAAACCGGTTGTGCCCATGCTGAGCGCAGCGCCCAACCCGGTGGTAACAAAGCCCTCGACGCCAGGCTTCAGCAGATTGCCATACATGTACGTCGCACGGCGGTTCATGACATTCCCGGCAAGCACGTTTTCGCTCAGAGATTCTTTCACATAGCCATGTGGTGCAAGAACCTGGACCTCACGATTTTCAACCTGCTCGGCAGTAACCACCCCTAACACGCCGGCGAAGTGATCTGCGTGGCTATGTGTGTGGATGACAGCGACTACCGGACGCATGCCGAGTTGTTCATTAGCCAGATCCAGACCCGCCCGTGACGCTTCTGAACTGGTGAGCGGATCGATCACGATCCAGCCTGTGTTCCCGCGGATCAGCGTCATGTTGGCAATATCAAACGAACGGATCTGGTAGATGCCTTCAACCACCTCAAACAGACCGTGATGCTGAGCATTCAGCTGCGCCTGGCGCCACAGACTCGGATTGACCGATGCAGGTGCTTCGCCGTCGAGGAAGCCCATGCCGGAGAGGTCATACACGGCTCTGCCTCCGGCCCTTGTGATGGTCATGGGTGAAAGCGTTGCCATAAACCCACGGCGGGCGTTTTCGAAACTTCGGGTGTCTTCGAACGGCAGACTCGATCTGACCTGCTGGTTAGCCTGCCGGGTGATTGATGTGGCGGGTTTGGTGGCGGCCAGATCTGCTGGCAGAGGGGTCTGGGTCATTGCTGCTCCTGGTCTTCCGACTTAACGCTTTCCTGTTTTACAGCTTGTCTTTTACAGCTCGTGGACGGCAACGCCCACCCGCAGCGTCTGCCGGCCACCGCCACGGATGAAGCCGGTGGTTGGCCGCACATCGTCGTAATCACGGCCCCAGCCGATGGTGATGTGGGTTCGATCGGGGACCAGATTGTTGGTTGGATCAAAGTCGACCCAGCCGAAATCGCGGCACCACACACTGATCCACGCGTGCGACGCGTCGATTCCGACCAGACCGATTTTCGAAGGTTTGGGATCATTGTGCAGGTAGCCACTCACGTATCTCGCAGGCAGACCAAACGAGCGCAACACGGAAATGGCCAGATGGGCAAAATCCTGGCACACGCCGCGCCGCTTGCGCACGATTTCGGCAACCGGTGTGTTCACATCGGTTGCCGATGCGTCGTAGGTAAACTCTTTGAATATGGTGCTTGTCAGTTCCATCGCGGCAGACAGGAGTGGCCGGCCGGGCGAAAAAATCGACTGGGCAAATTCGATGGCGGAGTCCAGCCGGATGCGCTTGGAGGGAAAACAGAATGCCGAGGCCTGCCATGCCTGCGGACTGGTGGGAAAACGCATCTCTGCTGCGATGGTTTCCCACGGCGGGCTTAAGTCCATCATCAAAGGCGTGCGGCCGTCGAGTTCAACCTCGCAGATCGATTCGATCAAGAGGTCATGATGGTTTGCCTGTATCAACAGAACATCCACCTGATTGCCGAACGAATCATTGTGGTCGGTGTGGCTGATCGATGCCGGCTTCACTTCAATACGACTGCTCAGCACCCGCTGACCCGGACAGTTACGTGGGCGGAGACGCAGCAATTGTTGCGAACTCGATACCGGGTGCTCGTATTCGAACTGCGTCTGATGGTGGACTTTTAGCTGCATGAGAGTTGCATGAGTATCAACGGGACCGGTTAGGGAGGTGTTCGAAGTACGTGTTAGCAATCAGCTCAGATACTTTCACCGTGGTCGTCTCCAGGCGAGTGAGCAATCTGCGCAGATCCTGCCGAATGCCCTGGCGATTGACTGCCCCGGCCAGTTGATCAACATCGGCAAGCGTCAGATCGTTGTACAAGGTCAGGGCGGCGTGCTGGCTTGCGCTCAAACCGCGGGACGTATCTTCCATGGGCATCCACACCAGATGTTCGCGCATGCGTTCGATCTGGTAGATGACCGAGCGCGGATTGGTTGTATCGACCATCAGCAGGTCCAGAACCGTGGTCACACTGGGCGTCGACTGGTAGCGTGACCGGTAGGTGATGCGCGAGTCATTGGTTTCGAGCAGCAGGTCGAGACGGGTACTTTCATCCACGTCCTGGCGCAGGGCCAGGTCGCGCATGACCCTCACGCCGAAGAGACCGCGCTCGATGCGCCGGCCGAGATCGAGCAGCCGCCAGCCGTAGCTCTGAATCATGTTTTCCGAGATCTGACCGTTGAGAGCCGACAGGCACTGCAGGATGTCGTCGAGCAGATTGACTGCATCCACCAGCGAGCGCAGGGGACGTTTTGCCGGCAGATCAGCCAGGCGCTGAAAAGTTCGCCAGGCGTCTGATGACAGGCGTTCCCGGACATGATCTGCCGTTCGAAAAATGTGGTTGATCAATTTATGCAGAGCATTCGCGCCGTCAGGATCGAACAGAATATGGAACAGTTCGCGCTCAACGGTTGGCCGGCCTCCCGTGGCCACTTTGCGGCTACGCGATGGCGCCAGGTAACCGAGCGACCCGAGCAGGCCGGTCAGAATCGAAAGATTCACCCGTTCCTCGGTAGACCCACCTTCGGTCAGAAACTGGAACAGACTGCGGTACACGTGGGTCGCGCCTTCAGCCCGTTCCAGGTAGCGACCCAGCCAGAACAGGTCATCGGCGGTGCGACTGGGCAGGTCACGGTCGCTGCGTCTTGCGAGCGTTGAAGTTGTCGGCAGATTGCTGGCGGTCGCAGTTGCTGGTGGAAAACTGCCGACACGGGCGCGTTCTGCCGTCACCCACACATCTTTCGACAGATCACCTGCCGGCGTGGAGATTCGGGCAAGGCCGCCGGGCATGAGCGCATAACCTTCTTCTGTTGCTGCCGCAAAGACTCTGAGCGTCATCGGTGCGGCCTTAAGCGATGAATCCGCGCTCAGGTAAGGCACGCTCGACAGTTCAATGCTCTCGCGACCAACGAACGCATAGGGCTGGGTGCGAATGGCGTCCACGAGGTCCGGATTGGCAGGAGAATCCGATTCCAGATACTGCGCCACTGTGCTGGTTACCAATGGTTTGCGCTCGTAGGCGGATCGAAGGACCAGGGTTTCCAGATTGTCGATCACGTGTTCGGCTTCTTCGGCTTGCCCGCACCACCAGGTGGCCAGGCTCGGAAGCTTCAAGCTCTCGTCCAGCAGACGCTCACACAGCGCAGGTAGAAAGCTCATGATCGCATCGTTCTCGATGACACCGCTGCCGATGGCGTTAGCGACCATCACCCGACCGCTTCGCGCAGCAGCCAGAAGACCGGGCGTTCCTGAAAGAGAATCCGGATCACACTCCAGGGGATCACACCGAGCCGAATCGATCTGGCGTTGGATGACACCGATGGGTTTCAGTCCCTCCAGGGTCTTCAGAAACACACTGCCGTCACGAACGGTCAGGTCCGCCCCTTCCACCACCGGGTAACCAAAATACTGACCAAGGTAGGCATGATCAAAATAGCCCGGTCCGTCCGGACCCTCTGAAAGGATGACGGTAAGGTTGTCTTCCGTCGCTCTCGCACTGCGACCCTGGCTGCGCAGTGCCTGGCGATAATTCGCCAAAAATCCCGCCAGACGGTTCACGCCCACCACACGATTGAAAAGATCCGCCATGGATCGAGCGGTGAGGATCCGGTTTTCGAGACAGAAGCCAAGACCGATGGGCGCTTCGGTGCGATTGGACAGCACCCGCCATTGGCCATCCGGCGAACGCCCCAGATCGAAGGCGATCAATGGCAGATAGACACCACCCGGCGGATGGCTACCTTGAGCCGCCAGCATGAATTCCGGGTTACCGAAGAACAGTCCCGGCGGCAGTGTTCGCTCCGCAAACAAGCGCTGGCTGCCGTACAGGTCGGCGACCACGGCATTCAGCAGTTTGGCCCGTTGGGTCAGACCTGCAGACAGGTCAAGCCATTCGTCGTCGGCCATGATCAGCGGCAGTGGATCGTGCTGCCAGGGGCGTGTGTGCTCGGCCGTCCAGCCGGACCTGGGGCGCTGCACATGCGGGCGGTAGTCCGACTGTCGCAGGTAATCGAATGTCGACTGCCAGTGGGGGCGCAAACCAGCGGCACACAACAGTTCGTCGTATGCCGTAGTTGGAGGCGCATAGGCGTCCAGCAGGTCGGGTTTGAGCACGCTAGCCATGGGTCCGGATCATACTGTGTTTACTTTTCCGGGCGGAATCGGTTTATTCATCGGTTTGTGAACGTACGCGCCGGAGATCAGTCTCATCAGTACCGAATCCCCCCTGGGAAAATCAGTAGCGGCCATTTCGACGTACACGCCGTCCCTGTTGTTTTCCATACACAGGTCAGACGCCCGCACGGCCATGGGTGCGCCTGAACCACTGCCTTTCAGAGGCGAGGATCTGTGGACTGCGTACGAATTTTCGTGGCTTGACGGCCGCGGTCTGCCAAGGGTCGCCGGTTTACGGCTTCGGGTGCCTTGCACCTCCGCCTGTCTGGTGGAGAGTAAATCGATGAAGCTGTACCTGAATTCGTTCGCTCAGACCCGCTTCTGGCACCGCAACGATGTGCTCAACACCCTGGATTCGGATCTCAAGCTGGCTTTCCAGTCGCCGGTGGCGCTCGAGCTGGTGGACCTGTTTCAACTCGCTACCATCGGCAGTCAGATGCCGGGAGTATCGCTCGACAATCAGAACATCACGGTGGATGTTTATGAACGCGAGCCCGAGTTTCTTACGGTGACTGATCCAGGACGGGTGGTACGCGAAACGCTCTACAGCGACCTGTTCCGCAGTCTGTGCCCGGTGACCGGCCAGCCGGACTGGGCATCGATCATGGTGGAGTACAGCGTCCCTCCCATCGACCGGGCCGGGCTGCTGCGCTATCTCGTTTCGTTTCGCCACCATCAGGCGTTTCACGAAGCGACCATCGAGCAGATTTACCTTGACATACTCGATCGGTGTGAACCGGTGACGTTGTCAGTGTATGGGCGTTTTCTGCGGCGCGGTGGGTTGGACATCAATCCTTTTCGGACCAACGGGAGTGCGCGGGCGCCGATGGTGAGGCTGCCCAGGCAGTAGTCGCTGTGTTTGGGGGGCGGTTGCGGGCAGCGGGCCGGTCAGTCCTTTGTTCCAGGTTTGATCAGAGTGCGCAGCCAGTTGAGCCAGGTGTTGCTGCCATGCAGGTAGCGGTTCAGCCGGTCGATATCCCGATTCAGTTTGGCGGCATCTGCCAGCAGATCGGCTCGTCTGACCAGATCGCGCTGTGGATCCAGAGCACGAATCACCCTGGCAGGATTACCGGCGGCGATCACGTTGGCTGGTATGTCTGAGGTAACCACCGCGCCTGTACCGATCACACTGTTCTGGCCTATATGCACCCCTTTGCAGACTGTTGCTCCGTCTCCGATCCAGACGTTGTCTTCCAGAACCACAGCGGCCGTTTGACCGATAACTTTGGTTCGATCGTAGATATCGTGCCAATCGGCGTCGGTGAGGTAGACACCGGCTGCGAGCATGGTATTGGCACCGATGCTGACGCGGGTGGCTGAATCAATGCGTACACCGGGACACAGCAGCGCATAGTCACCGATGTCGATGTGGCCTTCGCCGTCGGGGTGAGCCCATGTGGTGAGGCTGACGTTGCGGTCCGACGCGGTGATCACGTGCACGCAGCGGCCGAGCGAGATGTTGCGGCCGTGAATCTTGAAATTCCAGGGTTTCATGAACTGAAAATCGGGCCCGAGCGCATCCAGGTGCGGGGCGATGAACCACTCCGACCAGGTTCGCTCCAGATGCTGGTGAAGGCGTTTAACAGGGTAGGGGCGATGATCTTTGCGCAAGGGTCGTCGTCCGGGAGTGAGCGAACTGCAGGGCCGTCGACTTTACCGGACACAAGGAGCCCGAACCATGTGCATTCGGTCCTGTCCCTGCTGTTTCTTTTCCATTAAGATTCGCGCCGGCGGCCCATTCCGGTCCCCTCGCAATGATAAGTTGTGAACTCCGCCAGGCCTGGAAGGGAGCAACGGTAGCAGCGATTTCGTGTGCCGAGGTGTGGCTGGACTGGGTTGCCACTCAAATCTGGAGCGAACCTGATC
>JAQBYL010000070.1 GCA_027622495.1 Pseudomonadota bacterium | reverse complement strand
CCGTATACGGAACCGTACGTACCGTGGTGTGGGAGGACGGCGGGAGTAATCTCGCCTCCTACCCGATTCAGCCTGAATACCAGAGGACGAAAAGCGTGTTTACCGGAATTGTGCAAGGCCTGAAAACAATCACCGCAATCAATGATGAGCCTTCTCTGCGTCGTATCAAGATTGCTCTGGGAGAGCTTGCTGCAGATCTGAAAACGGGTGCCTCGGTTGCGGTAAATGGCACCTGCCTGACTGTCACCGGTGTGGCCGGTACTGACGTTAGATTTGACGTCATTCAGGAAACGTTAGACAACACTAACCTCGGCGAGCTGGCGGTTGGCGACCTTGTTAACGTCGAACGGTCTTTTCGGGTTGGTGACGAAATAGGCGGGCACATACTCTCTGGTCATGTGAGTGGTGTTGTCGAGATCTGCCGAGCCGACGCAAGCACCAATCTGCGCACTCTATGGTTCAAAGTTCCAACGCGGTGGATGAAGTACCTGCATCACAAAGGGTTTGTTTCTCTGGATGGCGCCAGTCTGACCATCGCATCGGTTGATGATGCCCGATGTGAGATATCCGTCAGTCTGATACCAGAAACAATCGATCGCACAACTCTCGGCGGAGCTCCCGTTGGGAGCCTGATAAACCTGGAAGTCGACGCACAAACACAAGCGGTAGTCGAGACGGTCGAAAGGGTGTTGTCCTCACCCGAAACTCTGGCCCGTTTCAGGTCTCCTGCATAGGCGAGCGGTGCATTTGACGAAGGTTGCCAATAACAGTCTGCAGCGCCCGGTCGAACACCTGACTTTCTTCGATGATCTTGAGATTCCGTTGTTCTAACGCATCGGCGAGTTCCACCGATAATCGTTCAGACACTTTCATTCCGCGTCGATTGACAAATATGTACTTGTTCCCGGGTTGAATGATTGCAGATAGTTTGCAGCGAAGGCGGTCACCTTCGTTGTCAATGAAGTCTACCCACATACCTTCGCGCAGCGCTCGTATCTGTTTTATTGATTCGCTTAGCGCAGCAGTTGTCGCCGCAGGTTCTTTTGCCTGCTGCGGTTCAGGGGTTAGCCGAGGTTGCACCGGTTCGTCTTTGGCAACAACCAGCTCTAACTCGTCGATCAATTCCGAGTTCTGGCCGTCATCGAGAAATTCAATGTCGAGAATTGTACCGGGTGCGGAGCTGGACCCTGGGTTTTGGGCGACTGTGTTCACGTTCATGATTTCATCAAGCTCGGCAGCAATCGCATCCAGGTCTGTCAGCACATCATCGTCTTCTCTCGAGGCTGGACTGGGATTAGTGATCTGTGAAGACAACTCTGTGTGCCAGCGCTCTCGTTCAGATGGGCTGATATTGATCTTGAGAAGTTGCTCATCGATGGTTTTCAAAAGCGGTCTGAAATCAGACACCGTCGATAAACCAGCGAGAAAATCCGCCAATCGTATTGCTGCCTGCTCCACAGACCGGTAGTAGTCGGATTCGCTTCCTTCATTCACGTGATGAAAGATCATAACCCTGCGCCAGAGGCTGCAGAGAAAATCGATGCCCAGCGGGTTGGTGATGTTTGCACACAGCGTTTTAAGCTTCGCGTCGACATCGGTTCGTGCAGTTGCTGCCTTTGCTCTACCAGATTCCGTTTCGCGAACCCGTTTTTCAACCACAGCCTGTCGACGCGTGTCTTTGGCGACGTAGCTTCGAAGTTCGGCGAGATGTTCTTCGAATACACTCACATCTGTAACGAATTCATCTATGGTCCGGGTAACGATTGACTCGATGGTGTTGTAAAGATCGTCGCGCTTGAGTTCAACCGCGCTACTCCAGCCAATACCAGCGCTGGACAGTTCATTGAGCAACAGCCGGGCGGGGTGATTACTTCTTTCCAGGAAAGATTTATCCAGGATGACAAGGCGGATAATCGGTATCTGCATGCGCGCAATAAGCGCCTTCATGGGTATGGCAAGATTTTTATCGTTCAGAATGTAGTCGAACAACATACCGACGAAGCTCACTACATCCGCATCAGCTTGACCAAGCCCTTTGACGGCGACTTCGGATGTGTTCCCAAGCGCTGCCATCACGTCGACTTTTGTAGGGATTGCCTGGCCATTCGCCTGTGCGAGCTGTTTGGTCTGAACATGCTGCAGTATGTTCAGCAACTGCTCGGTAGAAATCCCGTCTCCGGAAGACGCAACCGGCGGCGTAGAGCCGCCTGCGAAACCCGTTGCTCGCACCGCTGCCAACAGGTTCTGAATACCTTGAAAGTCTGCTCCTGTCATAACCACGTTCTGACTTCCGCCTGCTGCTGAGACGTCTCCAGACTGATAGTGGCCAGTAGCTGCGCTCGGTGCGGAAGGACCTGAGTAGGACCCACTCATGCCGCCTGAATTGGGTGCATAGGATGCTCTGCCCGGGTTCACTGCCGGTGCTTGAGCCTTTAAATTCGGTAATATTCCAGCTTCGATCAACGTCTCGTTTGCGCTGGCGAACACGGGACCAAGGCCTTCCATAACAAATCGCTCGAACAACTTGAGCAGAATGACCTGAACTTTGAGCTCCAGGTCCAGGCAACTTGTTGCATCGATAAAACTCTCACTCAGGCGTTGCGGTCCAAGCGGGTTGAGGCGTTCAGTCACCTTGTTCTGATCACATATCGAGTCAATACGCTTGGTTAACTGCATGATCGGGATCGAAAACTGGCTGGTCACTTTAGAGACAATACCGCTGATCGCAACAGATCGTTCCAGTTCGTCGTTCTGGATCAAAGAGAGTTCGCCGTCCTTGTGCGGCTTGTCTGCATCGGTCTTGAGCCGCTCGTTGAACAGCATCTGAAAACCTTCTTCAAATGCCTCCAGAAACTCATCGACGATCTGCTGCCGATGTAGACGAATGGTTCGCATCACACCGAAGAACTGGTCGCGATCGGCACTGTCATTCGAGCGTTCCGCCATTTCGAACAACGCATCGTCTGCGCTGTTAAAGAGCACCTGAACCAGGCTGGCAAGCTGGCCCCGAGCGCTATCTCTTAGCGCGATGAGCAAGCGCGGTACCGGATGCTGCTTGTTCTGAGATGGTAGCTTGAGCTCTACAACTTTTGATTGGTTGGTCAATTTAAGATCTGCCCCTGCGCGAACAAAAGAGATTAGACCAAGAAGGTGAAGTGGCGGCTGCGACTTGTGCAACCTGACCGGGGAGACCTGCCGCACAGATCCCCAGTTTGGTCAATCACATAAACGAAATGTAAGCCGTGTAAGTAAGTTGTAATTGTTGGCTGGGTCACATACGCGTCGAGAAACTGACGTTTGACGGGGTTTAACGCGACGCAGCACTCGCGTGGTAGTCGCGCCAGTCGATGATGTCGGTCGCCGCACCGGACTTCAGTTGTACGCCAACAAACCACTCAGAAGAATCAGGCTCCTGCGAAGGACGACTCCAGCGGACTTCACCCGTCAGAAAAAACTTGCCCGGTCGCGTGGAAACATCGACCCACAGATCGAGCACTGCACCGATAGGCACCGGTTGGTCGGTTCGAAACTGAACGCCCCCTACCGAGAAGTTCACCGCCATGCACGACAGGGTGGTGCCGACCACTTCCGGGTCGTCACTGCAGACCACAACTTGTGCGAACAACCGGTCGCTGCTTTCCAGGCGTGGATGCAGACGTTTGTCGGCGCCCTGACGCGTGTTCACGCGTGCCCGTGCCGTTTCAAAAGAGATGATGTTGTCTGTTGCCATAGTTGCGTCTCCCTTAAGCCACAACGTTGATTGCTGTCAGATCGGGAAGCCAGAATCGTGCCAGTCTTGAGCATTTGCATTTAGTCTTTAGTAAACAGATAGTTAGACCATTGATATAAATCTATTTATAGATATAGCGGGCTGATGTTACTGCCGCTGCGCGTCCGAAGGTGACCCCGCCGGGGGTGTTGAGTTAAGCTGCGCGCCTGTGACCACCTCGCTTTCAAGCCGCCTGCAGAACGCCTGGACCAGCGCTGACTCGATGCTCTGCGTCGGTCTCGATCCCATACCCGCTGCGTTCCCCACACCTCTTCAGCCCGACGCCAGCAGCATATACGACTTCTGCTGTGCCATTGTCGATGCGACTGCCGCGTCTGCCGCAGCATTTAAGCCTCAGTTTGCGCATTTTGCCGCCGAGGGTCGCGAAGATGACCTGGCCCGGATCATCAAACACATCCGCACAACACATCCGGACAAACTCATTATTCTGGACGCAAAGCGAGGTGACATCGGGTCAACGGCTGACTTTTACGTGCGCGAGGCTTTCGAGCGCTACGATGCGGACATGGTGACCATCAATCCTTACATGGGGCCTGAAAGCGTCAGACCGTTCCTGAATGACCCCACCCGGGGGGCGGTTGTGTTATGTCGGACCAGCAACGCCGACAGCGACTGGTTGCAGCAGTTTCCGGCCGATGATCCAGTGTTCCTTCGGGTTGCCGACGCGGCCGTTGCGTGGAACCACAACAACAACATAATGCTGGTCGCTGGTGCGACCTACCCAGCGGAGCTGGGGGATATCCGGAGGCGGGTGGGCGATATGCCACTGCTGGTGCCCGGGGTTGGCGCGCAGGGGGGAGATCTGCAGCAGGTGCTCGAAGCAGGGCTCAACAGCGCGAGCCAGGGCCTTCTGATCAACGCATCGCGCAGCATTCTGTATGCCAGCAGCGGCGAAGATTTTGAACAGGCTGCTGCGCTCGCAGCCGAGGTTCTGACACACCAGATCCGTCGCTACAGGTCGAAGTTGCTCCACAACGGGCAATGATCTGAAGGCTTCTCCTGGCTGCGAATCTCATGGTCAATGCCGGCGTCCGTTAGACGGCTCGCGAGCGTTGCGGTCGCCAGAATCATATCGATCCGCAAACCGCGCTTGGGACTTCGCTCAAAGCCGCGGCTTCGATAGTCAAACCAGCTATGCAGACGCTCACCGCCATTGAGCGTCTCAAGGTAACAATCGTTCAAACCCCAGTCTGTTAATCGCGCAAGCCACTCGCGTTCTTCCGGTAGAAAGCTGGTTTTGCCGGTGCGCAGCCAGCGTTTCTGGTTGTCTTCGCCGATTCCGATGTCTAAGTCCTGCGGCGCCACATTCATGTCCCCGGCGACGATCACAGGCGCTTGCGCACTGCAGTGCTCCCTGAGGTACGTCGCAACATCCGAATAAAACTGTTCCTTGTCGGCAAATTTGGTCGGATGGTCGCGGCTTTCACCTTGGGGAAAATAGCAGTTGATGACCCGGATCGATTCATCACCGTATTGATAGGTTGCCGAAATAAAACGCCGTTGCTGATCGTGTTCGCGCCACGGCAGGCCCAGCTGAACCGTCTGCGCCGGACGTTTGGCCAGCAGGGCAACGCCGTAGTGACCTTTCTGGCCGAATATCTGGATGTCGGTAAAACCCAGATTGCGAACCTCATCGAAAGGAAAGACCTCATCTGCCACCTTGGTTTCCTGCAGCGCGATGACATCTGGTCGGTGTTGCTGGTTAATGGCGTCGATCTGGTGGAGGCGGGCTCGGATCCCGTTAGCATTGAACGAAACAAATCGCATAGAGAAATCCTTGTCCTCAGGTCTTCAGTCACTTAATCGAGGCAATATAAAGCAGCCACATCTTATTGATAAACAACGATATGCAGTATCGTCATGGTCAACAAGACTTACATAGTCTGCGTTTAATTGCCGGTGGATGCAGATAGAATACTCCAATTCGGAGCGCCGCTGACAAGATTGACAACGATTGGCACAGGAATGGCCGGAGTGTGCTCCCCTCGACCCGAGGAGGTTTGCCGGTGACCCCGGAACTGGTCATTCACCGCTATCTGCATATTGCCGGTCAACACCCTCTGGATCGGGCTGCACTGTTGTGTCTGGTCACAACAGATGCGGATCTGCTGGCAGGCTGGCTGATCCTGCTTGGTTGTGAACCGCGCGTTGCCGCCCTGCAACAGGCTCTCGAACGTTTGAGTGATTCGCAGTTGCAGCATCTGGCGCTGGCACAGGCATCAAAGACGGAGCGCAGCGCTCGAATCAGCTTTCCGCGCTGGCGTGACACCCTGATGGCTGCCGCTCTGGTGGAACAGCTCGCAGTTGAATCTGCTCTGGCCCATCCTGAGGACTTGCGTCTGTTGACACTCCTTGCGCTGAGCGGAACCGTTTTACCTGGCTTGCCTGCAGTTCAGAATCTGATAGACCTTCGCGGGACCCGCGCCGATCTGTATGAAGATGCCCAACTGAGTTATCGCCTGTTTGCGGTTGCCGACGCCCTGGAACAACAGGGTGAGGAGGGTGCCCGAAGGCACGCAGCCGTTCTGCTGGCCATGGAAACCGATCGCTTCGCCGACATTCTGGGGGATGCACAAAGCCAGGTTCGCGGGCTGCTCAGTCAGATTGGTCTACGAGAAGACATCGTCGAGACCGGCTCACCGATCTGGATCCATCAGCAGGTCTCGGCGCTCGGTCGCCTGTTTGAGCAGGGTGAGCAGCTGCTCGATGCGCATCTGCTGGCAAGCGCCAGTCTCTTTGATCGTACCCCGCTGCTGCTGGTCCTCAAGGATCGGCACCTGACCCTGCTCGGTGAGGGACCAGCGTTTGCCATCAGCATCGACAGCCAGGCGAGCGCCCTTGCGCGGGTTGCCCGTCGAGGTGTTCCAGAAGCGGTCCAGAAAACAGCTGACCAGGCGGTGGTTGATCGACAACTTCACCAGTGGTTTGCAAGCGATCAGGTTGCTTTGTACCCAGTGATGTTCGACGGTCATGCACTCGCCGTGCTGGCATTCGGCGTCGACGAAGAAAACGATGACGAGTACGCCATGGGTCTTTACGCGCTCGAACTGGCCAGCTGGTTAAAGCGCGAAGAAGACGGCCACCTAACCGACAATCGCCTGGAAGATTTCCGCACGCTGGAACGCAAGCGCCTCAGAGAAATTGTGCACGAAGCTAACAACCCGTTGTCTATTGTGCAGAATTATCTGCACATCCTGGAGTTGCGGTTGCAACACGAACCCAGTGCAACACAGCAGATCGATCTGATCTCAAACGAGATCGCGCGCACCGCCGACATCATTGCAAAGGCCCGCGACGTGCCGGAACTTGCCGCAGACGAACCAGATGATGAGTTGCTTATGAGCGCCATCGCGGTTAACGACGTGGTGCGCAACGTCGTTACTCTGCACACCGGTATGGCTGACAACAAAGTGGTGGAGCTGAAGCTGGATCTGACCGGTGACGAGCCCATCGTTCAGACCGATGAACAACGTCTGAAACAGGTGCTGACCAACCTGCTTAAGAACGCCATCGAACCCTGTGCACCGGGGGATCAGATTGTAGCGTCTACCACCAGTGGTGTTGTCCGGCAGGGTCGCAGGGTGCTTGAGGTGAGCATCCGCGACAACGGCCCGGGTCTGCGCGATGAGGTGATGGCCAATCTGTTCGATCCCAAAGAATCCTCTACCGGTGGCTCCGGTCTGGGTCTGCACATTGTGTATCGCCTGGTGGTTGAGCTTCAGGCTGAAATCGATGTGCGTTCGCATCCCTCCCACGGCACGACCTTCAGTCTGTTCCTGCCGGTATCGCCTTAGGCGAAGGTGCGTTTGCTTCGACGCGGCGGCTGATTTAGCCTCTCATGCTTTCTGCTGGCTGGATTAAGAGGTGAGTGACTTACGATGAACGACAAAGTGCAGGCTTTTGTCTGGGATGACCCGCTTGATCTGGATGGGCTTCTGAGCGAAGAAGAACGCATGATCCGCGACAGCGCGCGGGATTATGCCCAGGACAAACTTCAGTCACGCGTTCTGCTCGCTAATCGGCACGAGACCTTCGATCGCGAAATCATGAACGAATTCGGCGCGCTCGGTATGCTCGGCGCCACCCTGCCGGAGAAGTATGGCTGCTCCAACGTCAACTACGTCTCCTACGGCCTGATGGCGCGCGAGGTGGAGCGGGTGGATTCCGGCTATCGCTCTGCAATGAGTGTTCAATCATCGCTCGTGATGCACCCCATCCATGCCTACGGCAACGAAACGCAGCGCGAAAAATATCTGCCAAAGCTCGCCACCGGTGAGTGGGTCGGATGTTTCGGTTTGACCGAACCCGATCATGGTTCCGACCCCGGCAGCATGATCACCAACGCGGTACCCGCCGACGGTGGCTACGTGTTAAACGGCGCCAAGATGTGGATCACCAATTCGCCTATCGCTGATCTGGCTGTAGTCTGGGCCAAGCTTGCGGGCAAGATACGCGGCTTCATTGTGGAGCGGGATTTCAAAGGTTTCTCAACCCCCAAAATCGTCGGCAAGATGAGTCTTCGTGCATCCATCACCGGTGAAATTGTTCTGCAGGATGTGTTCGTCCCCGAAGAAAACCTGTTACCCAACGTATCTGGTCTGAGCGGACCTTTCGGCTGCCTGAACCGCGCGCGTTACGGCATTGCCTGGGGCGCCATGGGGGCAGCTGAGTTCTGCTGGCATGCGGCACGTCTGTATACCCTGGAACGCAAACAGTTTGGCCGGCCGCTGGCGGCTAACCAGTTGGTGCAGAAAAAGCTGGCTGACATGCAGACAGAAATCACACTGGGTCTGCATGGTGCACTACGCATGGGCCGCCTCATGGACGAAGGCAAACTCGCCATCGAAAACATATCGATGATGAAACGCAACAACTGTGGCAAAGCACTCGACATCGCCCGAACCGCCAGAGACATGCACGGTGGCAATGGCATATCCGATGAATACCATGTGATCCGGCACATGATGAACCTCGAAACCGTCAACACCTACGAAGGTACCCACGACGTTCACGCGTTAATTCTGGGTCGGGCGCAGACGGGTCTGCAGGCGTTCAGCGGCTGATACTGGCAACATGGAGGGGCAGTCGCCCCGAAATCTAACATCACGGTCATATCGGATCGTGGAGATGTCGTGGATGTGCACCCGTTTTCAGCCCGGGTGCATTGTCTGACGGCACACCCCGGACTATGTTCGAAACACAAGTTCAGGTGTCGGGGGTGACATGATACGAATTCTGGTGGTGGACGATCACAGACTGTTCCGGATGGGGCTCGTTCGGATGCTGCGTGATGTGAAAGGACTGCAGATCCTCGGCGAAGCTGCCACGGGCGAGGAGGCCATTTCCAAAGCCCGCGAAATGAAGCCCAACATTGTGCTGATGGACATCATCATGCCGGGGATCGGCGGGATCGAGGCGACGCGCCGGATCGTCTGCAGCAACCCGGACGTAAAAGTCATCGCTCTGACCGCCTGCAACGAAGATCCGTTTCCGCTGCAGATGCTTAAAGCCGGTGCGTCTGGTTATCTCACCAAAGAGATTGATCCCGACGAACTCAATCTGGCCATCCGCAAGGTTTTTCTCGGCAAGCGCTATCTGTGCGCCGAGGTCGCGCAACACCTGGCTATACGAACATTCGACGACCACGAATCGCCCTTCGAGCAGCTGTCGAGCCGCGAAATGCAGATCATGATGATGGTAATCAACTGTCAGAAGGTCAGTTCAA
Source organism: Pseudomonadota bacterium (assembly GCA_027622495.1). Taxonomy (GTDB): domain Bacteria; phylum Pseudomonadota; class Gammaproteobacteria; order Pseudomonadales; family Azotimanducaceae; genus JAQBYL01. Next base: position 3,073 of record JAQBYL010000070.1, on the reverse strand, counting down.
TCTCGGTGAACCTGCACCTGTCGCCGAAAACGGTGAACAGTTATCGCTATCGCATTTTCGAAAAGCTCAATGTGTCGAGCGATGTTGAACTGGCTTTGCTGGCAGTACGTCACGGTATGGTGGGCCCTCGTGTTCAACACGCGGCGCACAGTCTCTAAAGATGGCCGCAAAGACGCAGTGCAGCCGATGTCCACGCCTGGTGGCGCATCGCTTGATCATGCGCAAGGATCAACCGACCTATTACAACGCGCCAGTACGCGCCTGGGGCGCTGTCAACGCGCGTCTGTTGATTCTGGGTCTGGCACCGGGCATGCACGGTGCCAACCGCACCGGTCAACCCTTTACCGGGGATGCCAGTGGCTACTTCCTGTTCGAAGCGCTCGAACGAGCTGGTCTGGCGAGCCATGCGATCCCCGAACAGGCGAAGCTGATCGGCAGCAGAATCACCAATGTGGTGAAGTGCCTCCCACCCGCCAATCTGCCACTACCGGTCGAGATGAACACCTGCAGAACCTATCTTCTGCAGGAGATCGATGAGCTGTGGAAACCGGGCGTACGCAAACCAAGGGCAATTCTCGCCCTCGGCGCCCAGGCTTACGCCGGTGCTGCGAAAGCGCTGGAGGTTCGTCTACCGAAGTTTGAGCACGGTGTGAACAGCGAGGCGAGGGACCAGCTGTGGGTGTTTGGCAGCTACCATCCGAGCCGCCGCAACGTAAATACCGGGCGGATCGACATGGCGTCATTTGAGGACATCGTGCGTCGAGTGTGCGGAGTACTGGGTCTTGATGCTGGCTAGTGTCCTGGTCAGCAGGTCTCGCGGTGTGGGATTCCGGCCCGCGAGCGTGGCACAATGCGCGCCATGGCGGACCTTGCACCGACCGGCCCTGATCAGTTCGACGCCGAGTCCTTTCTCTCTACATTAACGACCAAGCCCGGCGTCTATCAGATGCTGGATCACGCTGGCAATTTCCTCTATGTGGGGAAAGCCCGCAATCTGAAGAATCGGGTCAGCAGCTACTTTCGCGCTGCTGGCCTTGCCAGCAAAACCATGGCGCTGGTCGCCAAAATCGCCGACGTGCAGATCACCGTCACCAACAGCGAAACCGAAGCGCTGCTGCTCGAACAGAGCCTGATCAAAAAGGAGCGGCCGCCATACAACATTGTTCTACGGGACGATAAATCCTACCCCTATATCTATCTGACGGATCACACCGAGTATCCGCGATTGACCTTCCACCGGGGCAGCAAGCGCAAGACCGGCCGCTACTTTGGTCCGTTTCCTTCAGCCAGTGCGGTTCGCGAGAGTCTGAACATCCTGCAGAAGCTGTTCAGGATACGTCCTTGCGAAGACAGCTTTTTCAAGAATCGATCGCGTCCCTGTCTGCAATACCAGATCCAGCGCTGCAGCGGTCCCTGCGTCGGCCACATTGAGCCGCAAGAATACAAAGAGGACGTGGACCTCGCGATTCTGTTTCTCGAAGGCAGCAGCAATCAGGTGCTCTCGGTATTCCGGCAGAAGATGGATACAGCCGCAGAGCGACTCGAATTCGAACGAGCCGCTAAGTTTCGCGATCAGATGCGTCAGCTGCGCAAGGTGCAGGAGCAACAATACGTTCATGCGAGCGTGGGGGACGTGGATATTTTTGCGGTGGTTCAGGAAAGTGGCGTGTACTGCGTGCAGGCGCTCTTCATGCGCGACGGTCGCATGCTCGGCCAGAGGACCTGGTTCCCGAAAAACGAACTGGCTCTGGATGAAGCGGAATTCCTCGGCGCATTCCTGTCGCAGTACTATCTTGGTGGCATGGAACGCGACATACCCAAATCCATCATCGCCTCAGTTTCGAACGACGAGATGGACCTGTTAGCGCAGACGCTTGCCCAGCGCGTCGAACGCCGGGTGGAGATCACATCATCGGTTCGTGGCCAACGCGCCCGCTGGCTCAAGCTCGCAGCAGACAACGCAACCTATGCCGTGAATACATTCATCGCCGACAAGCGCAACGTCTACGCCCGTTTTGTCTCACTCCAGGACAACCTCGGCCTGGATGACGTACCCAAGCGCATGGAGTGCTTCGACATCAGTCACACCATGGGGGAGGCCACCGTCGCCTCTTGCGTCGTCTTCGACAGCAACGGACCGCTCAAGTCCGACTATCGCCGCTTCAATATCGAAGGGGTCACCGCTGGTGACGACTACGGCGCCATGGAACAGGCCCTCAGACGCCGCTACACCCGTTTAAAGCAGGGAGAGGGTCTGTTGCCCGACCTGCTGATCATCGATGGCGGGATCGGTCAGATGACCCAGGCCAAAAAGGTCCTCGCCGAGTTGCAGGTCGAAGATGTTGTGCTGCTCGGAATCGCCAAGGGCCCCACACGCCGACCGGGCCTGGAAAAGTTCTACCTGGAAAGCGGCGAGATACAGATCCCCCCACAAGGTGACGCGGCACATCTGCTGCAACACATCCGCGACGAGGCGCATCGCTTTGCCATCACCGGCCATCGGCAGCGCCGCCAGAAACAGCGCCGCGCATCAGAACTCGAAGACATCCCCGGTGTTGGCCCCAAACGCCGCCGCGAGTTGCTGACACACTTCGGCGGACTGGCCGCACTCAAAGGTGCAAGCATCGAGGAAATGGCGAAAGTCCCCGGCATCAGCCGCAAACTGGCCGAAGAGGTCTACGGAACCCTGCATGTCCAATAGAATCCTCAATCTGCCCAACACGCTCACTCTAGCGCGCATCCTGCTCGTCCCGGTGTTCGCAGTGTTTTACCTGATTCCGGGTGATATCACCTATCTGATCGCCGCCGCTCTGTTTACCCTGGCTGCCTTCACCGACTGGTTGGACGGCTACCTCGCACGCCGGCTCAAACAGACAACCCCCTTCGGGGCATTCCTCGATCCGGTGGCAGACAAGCTGATTGTTGCGACCGCACTGGTTCTGTTGATCGCCGCACACGGCAACATATGGCTCACCCTGCCGGCCATCATCATCATTGCGCGCGAAATCTTCGTCAGCGCGCTGCGTGAATGGATGGCAGAGATGAACAGCCGCGGGCTGGTCGCAGTATCGAT
>JAQBYL010000069.1 GCA_027622495.1 Pseudomonadota bacterium | reverse complement strand
AACCTTTATGTGTTTGTTTCTTTGTCATTTTCGTTACTTCGAATTTCCGGACAGACACTAGCTGGGTCGTTGCGAACATTCATGCGGCCACTATCTGCCGTCGCAACCCCCGGCAACTTCCGGCTCGGTGTGGTCAAAGGCATATTCTGTCCCGGTCCAGCGCCAGACCGCGTGGCAGAAGCCTGGACCGCCGAGCACCAGGTCGGGATAACCTTCGGCCCGGTGTCTGGCTAACTGGTAGCCGAGCGCGATCGTGGTCAACACCAGCCTGAAACGTCCGTCGGCACCGCGCCCGAATAACCAAAGGACAGCACCGGTGCTTCCGGCGCTGCATGCATTGCCCCCGTTAATCATGAGCTCCGGATCGCCGTCTGAATTCAGATCGTCGAGACGAACCTCCGGTGTAGTCATTGGCAGGCGACAGACCGGGTCGAGAATCGTGGTACCGTCTTCTGCCAGTTCGAAGTCGAGCAGGGCGACTACCTCTGACCGGTCTGACAGGGACAGCCCCTCCTCGAGACCAGCGAATACGATCTGCTCAATCGTGGGAAGGGGCACATCGTCACTACACGCTGTGACGGCCAGTAGCGAAGAGACGAGCAGTGCGCGCGCCGGGTTCAGGTTAACCCCTCTTTCAACGTTTTTTATAGCGGACGATCATACCGTCCATATCTCCTTCGAGGTCGCCGCCTTCCAGTTGGGTCAGTGAAATACCGGAGCTTCCGAAACAACTTACCGCGATCCGTCTTTCGCCTGAAGTATATGTACAGTCCATCTCTGAGCGTTCGCCACCCTCATCCATGGTCAAGGTCGTCTTACCGTCACCAGCGAAGTCGAATTCCATTTTTATCCCGGCTTCCGTTATATCGGCAACGTAGCGGCCGGATACGGGGCCGGATCCAGTACTGGATCCGGAAGAACTGTCACCACAAGCGACTAGTCCCAGGAGGACGGTACCAGCAATACTGAGTATTCGAAGTTTGGTTTTCATTCTTGTTCAGCCTTTTCCAAAAGGTTCAGGAAAAATTGCGCAAACTCTGCGCGGTGTCCTTCTGCCGGTTCAATTACCCGAAAGCCACTGCGTGGGTATTGAAACGGAAATCAGATACGAGAATTAACCCGTACGGGTATCGTCATCCTATGTTTGACAGGGATCAAGTAGAGGCACAGAAAAAGGCAAGCGGCTCGGGCGCGGCAGACGCGCCTCGACCCGGTAGAAGGCTGGATCAGATGCGGAAGCCGATGTTCAGACCGGCCGCCCAGGGATCGATTTCCACTGTGCCGATACTGCTGCCGGCGAGCGATGCGTCAGTTTCGATGTCGATGTAGCGGACTTCCAGGTTCAGGAACAGGTTCTGCGACAAGTCGATGTCGACGCCGAGTTGAGCAGACAGGCCAATCGAGTCGTCCAGTTCGAGCTCCAGGCCGCTCAGCGGGCCGGTGGTGTCCTCCTGGAAGAAGATGGTGTAGTTCACACCAGCACCGATGTACGGCCGCCAGCTGCGATCGGGCATGAAGTGGTACTGCAGCGACACCGTCGGTGGAAGGTGTTTGGTCTCGGCCACCGTTGGCCCGCCTTTCAATTTTATGTCGTGCGTGAAGGGCAGTGCAGCCAGCACTTCCACCGCCCAGTTAGGGGTGAAGAAGTAGGTTGCGGAGAAGGTGACGCCGAAGGCAGCCTCCACCTCCACCAGGTCGTGATTGTCGGATTTCGGATCAGCATAGTGGGTACCGACCCGGATCAGCCAGTCACCGGCCTCCGCGCGGACGAACGTACACGCCAACACACCTAAAACTACTACCGCCACCTTCAATCCACGCACTACCAGCCTCCGACACAAAGAAATCCTCCCGACGACGCCGGAATAACTGTGGGGACCATAATCGTTCGCTACTTCAGAAATTTGATCTGGATCAAGAGGACCTGCAAAAGTTACGCAGAATCTTCTCCATTATCCATTCGCTTACTTGAGCGAATCCTTGATCCGTTCGTAGGCTTCGCCGATCTCCTCGGCAAGCAGACCTGCCGCAGTGGCAACGTCCTTTGCTGATGCCTTTGCGTCCTTCTTGAGGTGCTTAAGCTTCAGTTCGAGGTTGTCCAGTTTCACGTCGACCACTTCCCACTCGGCCTTCACCTCTTCCTTCATCAGGTGTGCCCGCAGACGCAACTCGTCACGCTCCGTTTTGAGCTTTTCGAGCATCCTGTTCAGCTTTTCGTTCATGCCACCTCCTTATACCGGGGTTGAATCTGTCGTTGGATCAAAGTCTGTCACCGTACGTCCGGCGAGTCGTTAAGGAAGTCCGCGTAGCGGCGATTTGAAGCTGCGTGCAGACCCAGGTGTTAGGTGGTTCTCCGTATTGCTGCCGGAAACCCATCAAAAGATGGTGCTCGATGAGGATGGCTGGCCGCAGCCGACCGACGAGTTCGACACAATCGCCGCCGATACCCTGGTGCTTGCGCTCGGTCAGAATGTGGATCAGCGCATCCTTGCGAGCCTTCCCGGGGTCAGGCTCAACGATGACGGCGTGGTCGAGGTTGGCAGCGACATGATGACGGCATGCGATGGTGTATTCGCTGGTGGCGACATGGTTCCGGCTGAGCGAACGGTCACCGTCGCCGTGGGTTGGTGATCGCATTGTCCGGGCATACGAGTTCAAGTACGACTACTGCAAGGGCTGCGGTATGTGCGCCGAAGAGTGCCCGTGCGGGGCGATCAAGATGGTACCAGAGGAGATCTAGGCGATGTTTCTACCAAGCATCCACGGCAGGTCCAGAAAAGTTTTGATGCCGGGTGCCGCGTCACATACATAGGGCACCGCGTTCAAAGCGTGCATACCGGTTGCGAGCAAGCCGTCGTCAATCCAGCTTGCGTCAAAATTGATCTGCATGCGTGGTTTACCCTCAATGGTGACCGAGTGGTCGCCCTGTGGCCAGTCCGGGGCAACACTTGCATGCATGCGCCAGACAGTTTCGTGCACGATCAGCTTTCTGCCGTTTTTGATCCCCGCCCACTCCCAGTGCTGACCGGCAATAGTGCCTTGCTTCACCAGACCGGCGGCGGGGTTCAGATCCATCGTTGCGTAGGCACGTGAAGTAACGTCTGTGATGGTGTCGAGCTCCAGCCCGAGACCATCGGCGATCATCTGGATATTTTCTTTGAACAGACCGGTTAGCCAGTGCTTGTAGCGCTCAACATCCTGTTCGAACTCTGCGTCGGTTTTGCCGAAACCCATCATGCCGAACATGATTTCAGGAGATGGATAGAATTGGAAGTTAGTAATCTCCCGAACGTAGATCTGATCGATGCGTCGCGACAGGCTCGACATTGTCAGTGGTAACACGTCGCCCAGCCAGCCGGGATTGAGACCCGTGGAGTGGAAGGTGCTGCCACCAGTCTGGCAAGCCGTCTCCAGCCGGCTGGCTAGCTCGGGACCATAAACCCTGGGGTACATGTAACCGACGGTGGTGATGACATCCTTGCCTGACGAAAGCAGTGTGCGATGCGGGCAATGTCACCTGCATCCTGGCCGACCTTTTCGTCGGAGAAGACGTAGAGGCCGGCGAGCTCGAGATCATCGCGTTCGACAATGGCGCGGATCAGACCTTTGCCGATATTGCCGCTCGACCACTGAATAACTTTTCGTCTCATGTTGTTCCCCCTTTGAGCAGTTCAAATGTAATTCGCGTTGAGGTTAGATTGCCAGACATCATTTCGAGATGAGATGCCGTTCACATCTGGGAAAAGGAGAATGAAAGACACATATTCAAGGCCCTGAAATTGCGCTATACAGAAAATGTTTTCGAAGTGGTATGAGGAGTGTGCATGCGCAAGGAAGCCCGCACGATACCTGTCGCCGAAGAGTCTCTATCGCACTACTTCAAGTGCCGCCTCACCCGTTTTGCACAAAGTCTGCACCCACAACCGCATGAAGACACCTGCTGGTACCTGGGTACTGTGCTGGTTCGGTTTGGTCGAAGCGAAGAACTGTTTTGTTACCACAACGGCCAGATGACCTTACGCCCCCTCGCGCTTCTGTACAGCGATGCTCTTGAAGCCGAGGACGAACGAATGCGCTGCCTGCTGCTGCAACAGCTCGGCGACATGGCATTGTTTCTGGGCGCATTGTTCCCGGATCGTTACGCCCGTCGCGGTATCCATCAGGACTACTTCATCGGCATGGGTGGCAGTGCCTACGACTACCTTGCAGACAATGCCCGTCACAACAGGCATGTGTTCGCCGAGCTCGCAAACACGTTCACCCGGATGCTCGATCTGGTGGCAAACGCCTGCTCGCGTACTCATGAGATGAGCACCCACGACATTCTCGCGCTGTATCAACGCTGGCTTGCGACCCGCGATCCGGTGGTGGAGCGACAACTGCGCGCCCTGGACATCAACTTGAACGGCAGCGAGCATCTGCACTAAATACACCCGTAGCCTGCTTTGCAGCTGGTGTGGCTGAACCCCTCACAGCTCGGTTGGCACCGGTGCACTATTACCTTCCCTCATAGGTATCATGTGGCAACACACAAGCCAGAGGTGAGCGCATATGACGAGTCGGTTGAAGCCAAAATCCTTCGACAAAATGACGGCGGCGCAACAGGAACAGTTTGAGCGCATCAAAGGTACCCGGCAGCCGCACCCCGATGGACAGCTTGGTGGTCCCTTCGATCCATGGATTCTGCGCCCCGAAGTTGCTCAGCGGGCCATGAGTCTTGGTAACTACGTGTGGGAACGAACAACCGTGGGGCGGCGGATCGTCGAGTTGGCGATAATCGTCACGGGTCGACACTGGCGCAGCAATGTGGAGTGGGTCGCGCACTCAAGAATGGCGAAGGAGCAGGGTGTTTCAGATGAAGTCATTCAGGCAGTTTTCGATCAGCGCATGCCGGAGGACGCTCCTCGAGATGAGGTGCTCACGATCGCGGTTTGCCGTGCCCTGCACGAAACACACGACCTGCCGAAGGATCTTTACCATCAGGCTATTGAGACGTGGGGGGAAGACGGGCTGATGGACATCGTTCAGACGATTGGTTTTTATACCTTCGTCTCGATGACCTTGAATACCTTCAACATCCCCACAGGAGATCAGGATCCCACACCGTTTCCACGCGGCGAATGAACGACGTTGGAACCGTTCGCATACACAAATTAAATATCTTCAACAAGAGGGAAGCAGCCATGGCTTTAACAGGACAGTGTCTTTGCGGAGACGTGACCTACACAATCGAGAACGTACCAGCCGTCACCGGCGTGTGTCACTGCAAGAATTGCCAGCGGCAGGCAGGATCTGCGTTCTCAACCCTCGCAGGCATCCCCAAGGCGGAGTTCAAGTTTACTTCGGGCACTCCCAAGCTCTATGAAGACGCCGCTACAGACAGTGGTAACCCCGTCGAGCGGTACTTCTGCGGCCGCTGCGGTTCGCCCATCTACTCAGCCCTCCCCAGTCAGCCGGAGATGCTCTACCTGAAAACCGGGACGCTGGACGACACCTCGTCGTTTAAACCGCAGTTCCACGCCTGGTGTGACAGCAAACAGACCTGGGTAGTGCTTGAGAAAGATGTAGCGGCAATGGGTAAGCAGACCTGAGGCGCGCAACCGCAGGCAAACTGGTGCCAGATCTTCGATTTCCGGGGTTGATGGGTTATGTTTGAGAAACACATCCGGCAAGAAGGATCAGCCATGCGCCTGATGATTTGTCCGCTCGTAGCTGTCTGCACGGCCTCGCAAGCGTTCGCCGCGAAGGTTGAGCCCATCACCGAACTCACCACCTTCCCGGAAAACGAGAAAGAACAGGAGTTGTGGGAGCTTGCGGGCAAACACGAAGCGCGCATCGAGGAACAACAACGTCGATATCACAACCCGGAAGTAGAGGCGTACGTCAGATCCATTGTCGATCGTCTGATTGGCACACGCCTCGATCATGTGGACGTGGATATCGAGATCATTCTGGTGAGCGAGCCCACTTTGAGTGGCTGGGTGTACCCCTACGGCGATATAGCCGTGCACACGGGTCTGCTCAGCTGGATGGAGAACGAGGCTCAGCTTGCCGCCATTTTAGGCCATGAGGTGGCGCACTTTCTCTATCGCCATTCCTACCGTGAGCTGATCGTAGACAAACAGCAGGGGGTGCTGGGGAAGGGGCTTGGTCTTCTTGTGACCGCAGCGGTGGCGGCCGAAACGGGCGTCGTACAGACTGATTTGATGAATAGTGTAGGTGGGCTGTGGTCTGGTCTGGTGACGAACGGTTATTCGCGCAAGCTTGAACACGTTGCGGATGAAACGGGGCTCGAACTCATGGCTGCTGCCAACTACGACATCGGGCAGGCGCTACCGGCATTCGAAGCGCTCAAACGCAACGATGCTTACGGGGTGGTCGATGTCAACGCGCTGTGGAGCAGTCACCCCACACTCGATGATCGCATCGACAATCTGACCAAAGACATCAAGCAGGAGCGCAAGCGGAAGGACTACCAGCCCGGTGTGGTACCGCCGAGTCAGGCCTATTACCAGGCGATTGCACCGCTGTTGCTGTACAACGCCAGCATCGACCTCAGCGATGGTTACTTCGAACAGGCAAGGACTACCCTGCACAAGTATCTGTCGGTGCGCGAATCTGCCCAGGCTGAATTCATGGTGGGTGAGAGTTACCGTAAGGATCAGCCCGACGGCCCGGACTTCGCCGAGCGCATGGCGGCTTATGAGCGCGCCATGGCTGTCGATGCGGAGTTTGCATCTGCCTACAAAGAGCGGGGGATGGCCTTAAGGCAGCAGGGCCTGGGCGGCCAGGCCAAAGCAGATTTCGCCCGCTACATTGATCTTGCGCCGGATGCCGCGGACGCCGGGATCATCCGGGGTTACATGGCCGGGCAGGACTAAGCTATGCAATGTCTCACCATTCTGCCCCGTACCGTACTGGCCGTTCTGCTTGTTGTGTTTACCTGGCAGGCTTATGCAGCAGATGATGCCTACTGGATAGACCAGAAAACTTTTAAGAAAACCATCAAGACCGTTGCCATGGCCCCGGCCGAGGCAGGTGCGGCCCTGAATATGCCTTCCGGGATCGGGGTCTTGATTGAGAATGAGGTTGCTGCCAGGCTTGAACGAAAATTCGATCTGATCGTGCCGGATCGCTATCGCACCATCCGAGATGAGATGGAGCGCCAGGTGGGCGGTTACCTCGTCGCGGGAACCGATGAGCCTGATAGCGCCAGAATCCTCGCGGTGCGGGAACACAGCTTTCGAGAGATGCTGTTTCAGTATCATATGGATGCGATCGTCACTGTTCAGGTCCGGCTCGTCGGTGCACCCTTCGACAAGAACAAAGCGGAATGGGACGGTGTTAGTCAGAACATCTCAACGAAAGGCGGTCGCTCTCTGTTCAGCGATAAATTCGGTGGTACGGTCACTGCCAGCTCACTTCAGATCTCCATCTTCGACCGCCGCCAGAATCTGCTCTACAGCGCGCGTGGAGGCATCGAGGTGGTGATGCAGATCGATGAGCAGTCGCTCGTGCCGTTACCGACTGATCAGCTTTTCCAGGACGAAAAGCTGATCAAGAAGGCTGTGCAGCTGGCGTTGAAGCAGTTGTAGATAAACCCCACTCGTGGAGGCGCGCACCCTCAGCCCGCCCTGATAAAGCCACACCCACGGTTCGAATGATATTTCTAATAACCCGTAGCGAACATTTCAACTGATTTATTTAGAGCAGAGCTGACCCGTTGATCATCCCAGGGTCCGTGTCCAATACTCCATCATGTCTTCGTTAAATTCCTGAGCCTGGTCGCCTTGTGTGCCGATGCGTGCGCCGCGCCGCCCATAACCTGCCTTGATCCCGTATAGCAGCAACTCCCGCTCACTGTAGGAAGAATCACTGCGGCCGGTCGCAGGATGTATACACGCGCCGCTGTCTTCAATGTAGATGGTGGGGGCAGCCGGTGCGACTGAGGCATCGTCGATCAACTCCACCGGAGTGCTCCGATCAAAACTGTGATGTGCCCCAGCGAAGATACGACAGCTTGCATCGCCTCCTGCTAAACGCATTGCCTGCATGTAACCCTGAACCTGCTGTGCAAGGCACCACTCATCCTGATCGCCCACCACTGAGCGCACGTGTGTCGTGCCCACTTGTGGGTTCAGAAATTGCTGACCACACCAGGGATAGGCTGCGTAAACCGCAGCCAGACTTGTGCGAAACTCAGTCACACGTTGCATGCATGCCGCGGACAATACTGCCGATCCACCGCGGCTGTGCCCCAGCGCACCGATGCGGCTCGCATCGATCTCCGCGCGGCTGCCGAGCACTTCTGCCGCGGCAAGCACATCCCACGCGCTGGCCGCAAACGAATACTGCGTCTGGTTGGCGACCGTTGATGTCACACCGCGTGCACCGAACGGATCGACCAGGAACGCCGCAATCCCCGCATTGGTTAGAAGCTCTGCTTTGAAGATGTGCGAATCCGCTATACCCAGGCTACCCGGAACGATCATCACCACAGGCAACTCGGCGGTTGTCTGCGGCACGAATAACTGACCGTGGATTGATGTTTGCGGCACCTGGGCCGGGGCGGAGATCGCCTGATAAAAGTGCAGAGGATTTGCGGTAGGGATTTCAATGGCCATGCCAGTAAGGCCGTTCGGCAAGGTAATCTTTTCTTTGTGCAGGAAAACGGTCACGAGGGGACTCCGAATCAGGGTTGGTTAATCAGTCAAAACACGACTCACTGTTGCGACTCACGCATTTTCTCGAGTGATTTTATCAGGTCGTTGAGTCGATCCTTGGGTTCGAGCGGTGTGCCGAGAAATCGTTCAACGACAGCATTGAACGATATCGGATCGTCGAATGGTAGCGCATGCGTGGCATTCGGAAAGATGGCGAGTTGGCTGTTTGGGATGCGGTGATAGATCTCAAGTGTATGCTCATCTCGTATCAGGTCTCGATCGCCTGCCAGTACCAGTACGGGCGCGGTGATCGTTTCGAGCCTCTGCGGGTCGATATCTGGTTGTTGGAGCATAATGCTGGCGACCTTTCTTTCGCGTTGGGCTGCTGGCTCATCGGTCGCCGGGATCGCTTCGATGTAGGTTTTTAAGAACCCGAGCACCTGCGTTTGAAAGGCGTCTTCAGTTGGATTGAGGTTGGCCGCCATGGCGACGATCCGGTTGACTTTGGTGGGGTATCGGATTGCCAGAAGCAACGCCTGGATACCGCCATCGCTCCAACCGAGCACGTGCGCGGGCGCGGCATTCAGATGGTCGAGCAGCGCTGCAAGGTCGTCGGTCATCCTGTCGTACGTCAACTCGTCCGGACTGTCGCCGGATCTGCCCTGGTCCCGGCTATCCATTGCGATCACCCGGTAATGGGCGCGGAAGTGAGCGATCTGGGCCGCGAGGTCAGCGATGCTGCCGCCGTTGCCGTGAACTATCAGTAACGGCTCTCCTTCACCATAAGTCTCATAGTAGAGTTGCACGCCATCATGCATGAAGGTATGCCCGGCGGCTGGGTTGGCACCATAACGAAGCGTGCTCCCGCCGGGTTGTGACCCGGTCTCGGCGCAGCTTAGATGTGCGGCGAGGAGGGCGAGCAGGAATACTCCACATCGTGTTGGGTGGGATAACATGCTACCTCCGCAAGTGGATGGCCCGTTCGTTCGTTGGACGAGTGGGCGCAGACAATCTATGTGTGCAGCAGAGCTTGTCATGGACAGAGCTCGAGGACCAGGGTACTGGCATGTTTCTAAACGCTGCTGTATTGACGATCTAAACTGGAGGTGCGCTTGTCGACTCTACCCTTACTCCCTGCCGGTCTGGTTGGCAGTTACGCCCAACCGCACTGGCTGATCGATCACAACCGTCTCGGTGAGCGCCTGCCACCGCGGGTGCGTGCAGCAGAACTCTGGCGTGTTGCGCCGGAACATCTGCAGGAAGCCTGGCAGGACGCAACTCTAACCGCTCTGGCCGACCAGCTGCGTGCTGGTGTGGACTTTGTAACTGACGGTGAGATTCGACGGGAAAGTTATTCCAACAGGTTCGCAACCTCGCTTTCCGGTGTAGACCTGGGCAACCCCGGTGAAGCCGTTGATCGAACTGGTAAAACCGTGCCGGTGCCGCGGGTAAACGGTCCGATCGTGCGGATGCACAGCATGGAAACAGATTATGTCGGCTTGTTGAAAAAACATACCAACAAGCCGGTCAAGGTTACCCTGCCCGGCCCGTTTACCATGACGCAACAGGCTCAGAACGACTATTACCCCGATCAAGAAACGCTGGCCGAAGCCTATGCGATCGCAGTGAACGAAGAAGTGCGGGCATTGTTTGATGCGGGCGCCGATATCGTTCAACTCGACGAACCCTATGTGCAGGCTCGTCCAGACGCTGCCCGTGCCTACGCGATCCCGGCTATTGACCGCGCTCTGAGCGGTGCGTCTGGAACGACCGTTCTGCATGTGTGTTTCGGCTATGGCAAACATGTGCATGATAAGCCAACCGGTTATGCATTTTTGAGCGAATTGAACAGCTGTTCGGCCGATGAAATATCACTCGAATGTGCTCAACCCAGACTTGATCTCAGTCTTCTCGAGCAACTGCCCGCTAAGCGGATATATGTAGGGGTTCTCGATCTGCGCGATACGACTGTCGAGTCTGCTGATCTGGTTGCTGATCGAATTCGTCAGGCGCTCAAGGTCGTGCCAGTTGAGCGCCTGGTTGTTGCTCCGGATTGCGGTATGAAATACCTGCAACGCGACGTCGCGTTTGGCAAGTTGTGCAGCATGGTCGCCGGTCGAGACATTGTGAAGCGGGAACTGGGGCTTAAGTAGATTCACTAACAAGAGAGGCTAGCGCTATGGATTACCAGAACATCATCTACGAAAAGGACGGAGCCATCGCCTACGTCACCCTCAATCGCCCGGAAAAGTTGAATGCGCTCTCCGATGATCTGCAACTTGAAGTGCGTTCGGCGCTGGAAGACGCTGGTTTCAACGACGACAATATCCGGGTGATCGTCCTCAAAGCGGCAGGGCGTGCGTTCAGTGCCGGTTTTGACATCGCAAACGCGGCAGATCCTGATGGTGTGCAGTTGAGGGCACGGTTTCTGAAAGGCAAATCCTTCTCAGGCTCCGCCTGGTGGGATGTGTTCTGGAACAATCCCAAACCCATCATCGCGCAGATCCAGGGTTTCTGTATCGCCGGTGGCCTTGCCACCGCAACCTTTTGCGATATGCGAATCTGCTCCGAGGATGCCAAGTTCGGCGCCCCCGAGATCCGTACTGGCGGCCCGTATATTCCTGCGGTATGGCCTTGGGTGATCGGCATGACGAAGGCACGGGAGCTTCTCTATACGGGGAACCTGATCGACGCAACAGAAGCTAAACGCCTCGATCTGGTTAACGAGGTCGTGCCAGGCGCACAGCTCGATGCCGCCGTCCGGCGGCAGGCCGAGACAATTGCCAAGCTGCCGGCCGCCACAGTCGAATACAACAAGAAGCTCATCAATATGAGCTACGAGTTAATGGGAATTCGGCAGGTGGTCGAGCGATCGATGGAACTCGAAGCACTGGCGCTTGCGAGCAGCGGTTCGTCGCCTGAGATCGCCGAGTTCAACGCAATCCACAAGCGCGAGGGACTAAAGGCCGCACTCAGCTGGAATGCAGCGCGTTTTTCTTCAGAGGACGACTGGTTCAGACAGTCGCGGGATCGTAGATAGAACAAAGCAGGGCTCAACAAATGAAAAAAACTATTTTGCTCGTCGGGTTGCTCAGCGCGAGCCCGGTCTTCGGTGCCGATTCGACTATGTTGCGCGAGATCATGGGAAGTTCCGTGTATGAGGAGTCAGGCATCGGCGGTTTGACCGAAGAGCAGCTTAAAGTTCTTGAGATCTGGATTTTAAACAATGCTGTTGAAAAAAAGGCAAGGAAGGATCTAACCCCTCAGAGCACCCCTTCTGTGGAAGAGCCGCTTCCGGTGGAAGTCGATGTGGCTGTAAATGAGGCAGCAACTGTCGATCAGGTAGCGGTCGATCAGGTAGAAGTGGAAATGGAAGAACCCATCACCCAGAAATACGTGCGCATCGACACGCTGGAAGAAGCAGATCGGCAAGTTGAACCCGATCTCATCCATTCCAGAATCGATGGTCAATTTAAAGGCTGGCGCAACAACAAAACCAGGTTTCGACTCGAAAATGGCGAGATCTGGGAACAGCGTCAGTCAAGTACCTATATCACCAGCCTCGATTCACCAGAGGTTATCATCAGGAAAGGAACCTTCGGCTACTCGATGGAGGTTCCCGCCATCGGGCGCAGCGTTCTTGTGAAGCGGATTAAATAGCGTGCAAAAAAAACCCCGGCGAACCGGGGTTTTTTATTCTTGGCAAAGACCAGATTACAGACTGACCTTGATACCTGCTCGAATGTAACGACCGATGTCGTCGTAGACAACATGGTAGCCTCGAGCAATCGCTGACGGCTCGGGCTCTTCATCAAACAGGTTGTTGACGTTGAGGTTCAACGTAATATTCTCGTTGAACTCATAGACGACGCCGACGTTATGCAGGAACACTGCATCCAGATTCTTGTCCGGGTAACGGGTTTCAGAGATGTCCGTTTCAACAACGGTTTCACCGATGTAACGAACCTGCCAGAACGCG
>JAQBYL010000068.1 GCA_027622495.1 Pseudomonadota bacterium | reverse complement strand
CATTCATACCGCGAGCAACGGTCTGTGTTTCAATACGTTTGTTGTGCTGAATGAACAGGGCAATCCGGTAGGCTTTCAGGCACCACAGGCCGCAGTACTGATCGCGAAACAACTCACTGAAGACCTTTCCAATCCTGGTGGCTATCAGGCGGTGGTGAACCGGCGTCTGCCGCGACACCTGAAACAACTGGTAAGACCAACCCAGGTACGCATCAGCAGCCCAACAAAGGCATACAGCGAGCTCACCGTGATTGCCGCCGACCGTCCAGGTCTGCTGGCGCGTATTGGCCAACTTTTTGCTGAGCTGTCGATCGAAGTCTTGAGCGCACGTATCACCACACTTGGCGAAAGGGTTGAGGACGTGTTCACCATCCGCGTACCGAACGGAAACGCCATTGTGGACCGCGAGCGCATTTATCTCCTTGAAAACACCCTGCGCCAGCGCCTCGACAGCCTCGCCTGAAGGTCTCCTGTTTTGAATCCTCGTCTCGACACTCTTAAGCCCTACCCGTTTGAGCGCCTGAACAAACTCAAAGAAGGGATTGTGGTTCGCTCCAATGCTCCCCACGTTGCCTTCTCTATCGGCGAGCCACGACACGATCCACCTGGTTTTGTTATCGATGCCCTCGCGGATCGTTCCATGCTGCTGGATACATTGAAGGGTTATCCGGCAACCAAAGGCACCGATACGTTGCGGGAAAGTATGGCTGCCTGGTTGAAACTGCGCTTCGGTTCAGACGTGGACGCAGGCGCCGGTGTGCTGCCCGTATCGGGCACCCGCGAAGCACTTTTTTCATTCGGCCAGGCAATTGTCGGCAAGAAAGCCAACCCGGTGGTGATATCACCAAATCCCTTCTATCAGATCTATGAAGGCTCAGCACTGCTGGCTGGGGCCGAGCCGGTTTTTGCTGACACGGTGGCGGCAAACAACTTTCAGCCTGATTTCAGTCGAATTACCGAAGAGATGTGGAAACGCACGGAGCTGGTCTATCTGTGTTCGCCCGGCAATCCCACCGGCAAGATTGTCGACCCGGCCACCCAACGATGGCTGATTGAACAGGCGCACCGATACGACTTCGTGATCGCATCCGATGAATGTTATTCGGAGATTTACCCCGATGAAGCCAGACCCCACCCGGGACTGCTGACGATCAGTAACGAAATGGGAAATCCGGACTATGCCCGCTGTGTGGTCTTCCACAGTCTGAGTAAACGCTCGAATCTGCCGGGTTTACGCAGTGGTTTCGTTGCCGGCGATGCACAGGTGCTTAAGCAGTACTACCAGTACCGGACCTACCAGGGGTGCGCCATGGGCTTGCACACCCAGAAGGCCAGTGAGATCGCCTGGCGCGATGAGACCCACGTGGTTGCCAACCGGGCGCTGTATCAGCAGAAGTTTGAAGCCGTGGTGCCCCTGCTCGAAGACCACCTGTCCTTCACCCTCCCGGATGGCGGTTTTTACCTGTGGGCACAGACCCCGATCGATGACGAAACCTATGCCATGCGTCTGTATCAGGACCTCAACATCACGGTTTTACCAGGGTCTTATCTGTCGCGCGAGAATCACGGCGCTGATCCAGGCAGGGGTTTTGTGCGTATTGCACTGGTTGCGCCAGTGAGTGAGTGCGTCGAGGCCGCAACCAGAATCGGCCACTGGCACAAAGAGCAATTCGGTGAGAGCCTGACGTAAGCCGGACCTTGTGTTAGCTTAGCCGCCGATTTCCGAGCCTGGGGCAGTCTTCCATGGATTCTCTGTTTGCATTCGGCCTTGGTGTCAGCACCTTAAATCGTGCTGGCAAGGTCATCGATACGTTTTTCCCGGCACCTCTTCATCAGGTTACTGGTGCTGTGGCGTCACAGATACAGGATCGCTTCACCGCCGGTAGCCAGCAGGTCTCACCAGCTTCTGTTCAGGCCTTTATCGATCAGGTTCAACCTGAGTTGCGTCCTCTGCTTGAGGCCGACCGCGATCTGACTGCTGTTTTTTTACCGAAAGACAGCGACATCGGGTCCACATCTGAAGCGTTTTTGAAGCTGCATCTTCTGTCTCACCGCCTGAGGCTGCCGAACACCATGAATCTGGACGGTATCTTCGGCCACCTGCCAAACATCGCCTGGACCAGCCGCGGTGCCATTGACCTGACCGAACTCGCGTCATTGCAACTCGAAGCCCGTGTGCGCGGCGAATATTTCGAAGTTCACTCGGTAGACAAGTTTCCGAAAATGGCCAATTACGTTGTGCCGACCGGTGTGCGTATCGCAGACACCAGCCGCATCCGCCTGGGGGCGTATCTTGGTGAAGGCACCACGGTGATGCCCTCTGGCGCAATCAATTTCAATGCAGCCGCCCTGGGTCCTAACATGGTGGAGGGGCGTATTTCACAAGGCGTGATCCTGGGTGCCGACACCGATCTGGGTGGGGGGGCCAGCACCATGGGCACCTTGTCTGGCGGCGGAAACATCACCATCTCGATCGGCAAACAGTGTCTGATCGGTGCTAACGGGGGTACCGGCATACCGCTGGGTGATCGCTGCACCATTGAAGCAGGTCTGTACATCACCGCGGGGACCCGCGTCACCGTGGTGGACGAAACTGGTGAAACCGTTCGCGTGGTCAAAGCCCGTGAACTTGCCGGGCACAGTGACCTGCTGTTCATCCGCCATGGCTCCAACGGCGCAATCCAGTGCCGGACCAACCGCAAGGCCATTGCTCTGAATGAGCAGCTGCACGATCACAACTGATCATGGCCGATGATGTTCTGCAGTTAACCTGCGAGCTGATCCGCAAACAATCGATCACACCCGTGGATGACGGCGCACAAGCGCTGCTTGCCGAACGATTGAACGCATTGGGTTTTCGCTGTGAGGACATGTCGCACGAAGGGGTGACCAATTTGTGGGCCACTCATGGCAGCGGCGCGCCCCTGTTTGTATTCGCGGGGCATACCGATGTGGTTCCCACCGGCCCACTTGAGCAATGGACCAGCGACCCTTTCGAACCAGAAATACGCGATGGTCATCTTTACGGCCGCGGAAGTGCTGACATGAAGGCATCGCTCGCAGCAATGCTGGTTGCGACGCAACACTATCTCGCGGGCTCGGCCAATCACAAAGGTCAGATCGCCTTTCTGATCACCAGTGACGAAGAAGGTCCGAGCGTGCACGGCACCCGCCACGTGGTTGAACAACTCAAGGCACGGAACATTACGCCGACCTATTGTGTGGTGGGCGAGCCGAGTTCCACCCGATCACTGGGTGACATGGTGCGGATCGGACGCCGCGGATCCTTGAACGGCACCCTGACGGTAAAAGGTGTGCAGGGTCACGTTGCCTACCCGGAAGAAGCCGACAATCCGATCCACGCGGTGGCCGCAGCACTCGCGGAGTTTGCCGACACGCTCTGGGATCAGGGCAACGAACACTACCCGCCGACCAGCGCGCAAATTACCAACATACATGGCGGTACCGGCGCGACCAACGTCATACCGGGGCACGTGGTGGTGGATTTTAACCTTCGATTCAATACCGAACAGACGGCTGAAGGCCTGGAGCAACGGGTCAGCGATCTGTTTGCCCGTCACGAGCTTAACTTCGCCCTTGTGTGGACACTTTCAGGCAACCCGTTTTTAACCGGTCACGGTCGCCTGATCGAAGAGACCGGCAAAGCGGTGCAGGCGGTCTGCGGGCTCACCCCGGCACTGTCTACTGGCGGCGGCACCTCAGATGGTCGGTTCATTTCCCCCATGGGCTGTGAACTCCTGGAACTCGGACCAGTGAATGCAACCATTCACAAAGTGGATGAGCACGTGCGGATTGCAGATCTCGAACCGCTTGTGCAGATATACCAGGGCATTCTGAGCCGGTTGCTCGTCTGACGGTGCGTAATCTGATTCTGCTGGGCCTCGCCCTGTTCGTTGTTTTCGCCCTGGTCAAACTTCCCGCATCAACGATCCGGCTGGTGACCGATAACGTCGCCGCAATTCACATGACTTCGCTTCAGGGGAGTGTCTGGAACGGCCGCGGCAATGTCATCGTGCAGGGCCACCCGATCGGCTCGCTGGCCTGGTCGGTAACCCCGGCTCGACTGCTGAGTGCTCGCCTCGGGGTTACCTACAGGCTCACCGGGATGGGTGCGGAGCTCGAAGGGGATGCGATCTTCGGCTCTGCTTCGCAGCGTGTGACCCTCGAAGGGGTTGTATCGAGCAGCCTGATCAACCTGTATCTGCGACCCTACGACCTGCACATCGATGGCGATTTCAGGCTCAGCCAGGTTGATGTGGCGGTAATCGATGACCGCGTGGACGCGCTTGACGGGTCCGTACACTGGTCAGGCGGCGACGTGACATACATACTCGCAGGCACGCGGTCTGACACCCGTTTACCGGCGTTGGTGGCCAGACTGGAAAGTACCGTCGAAGAAGCAACCCCGGGGGCTCGCGTATATGAGATTGATGGTCAAATTCCTTTACTTGTTATCCAGTTTTTACGCGACGGTTTTGTGAAGATAGGCGTAACAAAATTGTTGACGAAACGGTTAAATAGACCTTGGGAAGGGGCGGATCCAGATGACGGTGTGGTACTGGAAGTCGAGGAACAGCTATTCTAGCCGCGGTGAGTAACGCTTACGTGTTCGCAAGTCTTAGCCAGTTTGCCGCACAGGCTGCCAAGCCTGTGCGCTGGATCGTCGTGGCTGGAATTGCCTACACGCTGGCAGACGGGCTGTGGTTTTTTGTGGCACCGCCTGCCGCGCCGGAAACCGCTTCTGTGACCCGTCCAGCCCCGACTGATCGCGTGCCGAAATCTGTCGACATCAATCACATCAAACAGCGCAACCTCTTCGGTGCCGCCGACGAGACAAGCCCTGCGATCAGTGCACCCACAGTGGAAACCAGCCTGCCACTGGTCCTGCAGGGCGTGTTTGTCGCCAACGATCACACTGACACCCAGAGTACCGGGGACGCTGATGCGGATATAAAGGGTGCGGATATAAAGGGTGCGGATATAAAAGGTGCAGCCATCGTCGCGCAGAAAGGCAAGCCGGGCCTGACCTATCAAATCGGTGATACCTTACCCGGCAACGCGACACTCGTTGAAGTGCACGCTGATCACATCGTTCTGCAACGCGCCGGCGCGCATGAAATTCTCAACTTTCCCGACCCTGGCAGTCAGCTGACCGTTCAGACCAGCGGCATGGACGACTATCCGGATCCGATTGAGTTTAATGATCAATCCAGTGACGAGCCCATAGACGATCCGGATTACGCCGATTCTGATTACAACGATGACGATGCTGATCAACCCACCTCTCAACCCACCTCGGCTCGCGAATTTGTCGAAAAGTACCGATCGCAGATCAGCAGTTCGGACCCCGAGGATCTGGCCAGACTGGGTCTCGAGCCGGTCAGCGAAAGCTCAGCCAGCGGCTATCGGCTGGGGGCGCTGGCTGATTCGCCGTATCTCAAACAGACCGGTCTGCAGGCCGGTGACGTGCTCCTCTCGGTGAATGGCCGTCCAGTTGGTGACGTGCGGCAGGATCAGGGCGAGATCGACAACATCCTCGCCCAGGGTTCCGCTCGACTGGAAGTGCAACGTGGTGAGCGACGGTTTTTTGTAACCGCATCATTGAAGTGAACATACGCAACACCATCTCGAGCGCTGTGCTGATCAGCATGCTGATCAGCACACCTGTGGTCCGGGCTCAGGAACAGACCTGGAAGATCAATATCAAGAACGCCGACATCCATGAGTTCATCACTCAGGTTGCGGAGATCACCGGGAGAACCTTTGTTCTGGACCCGCGCCTCAAAGGCAGCGTCACGATCATCTCTGACACCAACATGGATGCTGATGCGGTTTACGAACTGTTTCTAACGGTACTGCGGGTCTACAACTTCACCGTCACAGCATCTGGCGACAACATCCGGATCGAACAGACCAACACGGCCAAACAATCACCGGGCATGAGCGGCGACCTGAATGACATACCCGATGAACAGATCATCACACGGGTTATTCCGGCACAGAACGTCGATTCACAGGAACTGATGAAGATCCTGCGACCGCTGATCCCGCAGCACGGCAACATCGCCGCGCTCACGGAGCCGAACGTTGTGGTGGTGAGCGATCATGCAGGCAACCTGCGGCGGCTGATGGAGCTTATCCGCCAGATTGATATCTCAGACAGTGCCGAAATCGTGGTGGTACAACTGAAAGAAGCCTGGGTTGGCGAGGTCGTCACACTGCTTGAGCGGGTCGCACCGTCAAGGATTGGTCAAGGTGCTAATGGCCCACAGAAAGTCCAGATCTTCGGCAACGAAAGAAACAATTCCATGGTCGTGCGTGGCAACCCCCGATCCATCAGTGAGATCCTCAAACTCGTCGAATTGCTCGATCAACCAGCCACCTCTGGTGGTGCCATACACGTGGTTCGGCTGAAGCATGCTGACGCAGCCGCCGTGGCCGAACTGCTAACCAATCTGCTGGCGAATCGCTCAACTTCTGATTCAAAAAATGAGCTGGCCATTGCGGCCGATGACTCTTTGAATGCGATTGTGATCCGGGCTGATCCGAGTGCGATGAACGAAGTACTGAACCTGGTGGAAGAACTCGACGTACGTCGTGCACAGGTGCTGATCGAGGCCGCAATCGTCGAGGTCGATCTCACCGACAGCATTGCCATCGGGGTTGAGTTCGCCGGTGTCGACCGCGAGGGCGGAAGCGTTCCGCTCTTCACGACCAGCCTGAACGGCGTGATCGGAAGCCTTTTGGGTGACCTGGTGACACCCGCCCCTACCGATGGTGGTGGTATTTCAGACGCTGGGGTATTGACCGGTCTTGCCAACGCCAGCACCCCGACGCTCGCTGCGGTGAAGCTGGACCCGAACGGCATCTCGTTCGCGGCCGTCGTCACAGCGCTTGCCACAAACTCCAATGCCAATCTGCTTTCCACGCCGAGCATTGTTACGCTCGACAACATGGAGGCAAAAATTGTTGTGGGTAATGAGGTTCCCTTCAGAACCGGTTCGTTCGCCACAACCGGCGACGGCTCGAGCAATCCGTTTACCACTGTCCAGCGCGAAGACGTGGGTCTGCAACTCACCGTCACACCACACGTCCACGATGGCTCAGCAGTACGGCTGGAAGTCTCTCAGGAGATTACCAACGTAGTTCCCTCGCCAATCGGCGACAACGGTTTTGCTGACGTGGTGACTTCTAAACGCGAGATCCAGACCACTGTGCTGGCCGACGACCGGCAGATTGTGGTGCTGGGTGGCCTGATCCAGGACGACATCACAGAGAGCATCCGCAAGGTCCCTCTGCTCGGCGACATACCCTTTCTGGGCGTGTTGTTCCGGTCGACGGTCAAGGAGCGCACCAAGAAAAACCTGCTGGTGTTTCTGCGGCCAACGGTGATCAAATCGAAGACCGACGCAGACGCTGTAACGATCGACAAATACCGCGACATCTGGGAAGTTGAGATTTCTTCAGAAGCGGTCAACGAAGATCTGGACGATATTTTTCGCGGCAGACGCTGACATCCCGCTAAGGAGAAAGGTGTGCTGAGACCACTCAAACGCCTCAGCTATCGCACCTTACGTGCGCTCGTTCGCATGATCGTCCGCCCTGTCACCACCGGTCTGCCGCTCACCGACGTTCATCAAAACTGCATCTATGCTCTACCGAGCCGTTCGCTGAGCGATCTGCTGGTGCTGGATATCATCTGCGCGAGGAACGGTCTGCCGAGCCCTTTGAGCCCCATCGATCTGGGCGACGTACGCGAGGCAAGACGCTTTTTCTTCCTCACCCGGGCATCTCAGGGCCTGTTCGCCCCGACATCAATGACCTCGCTTTCTAACCGCATGGTGCGGATCACCAGCTACGACGAAACTCAGTTCGGAAATGCGCAACTGCAGAGTGTGCAGTTGTTCTGGGGTCGCGCGCCCACGCGTGACCGTTCTTTTCTGCGTCTGCTGGTCAGCGAAAACTGGGCGGTCACCTCGCGTCTGCGCCGCCTTTTCAACATGATCGTGTCGCGTCACGACATCGTGGTGCACTTTGGTTTGCCAATGCAGCTTTCTGATGTCGCTGCTGGTGAACCTGCGCGTGCCGTGCGGCGGGTTGCGCGCCTGTTACGTGTGTATTTCCGGAATCAACGTGTCGCCACCATGGGACCGGACTTTTCTCACCGCAGAACCCTGGTGCATCAGATCGTGCACAGTCGCGCTGTTCAGGACGTCATAGAACAACAAAGCAACGCAACCGATGTGAAGAAGCTCACGCAGCGGGCCAGAAAGTCCGCTCTAACCATCGCATCGGATATGTCGTACCCCACAATCCGGGCACTGGCCAGCTTCCTCGACTGGTTCTGGCGACGGATCTATTCAGGCGTAACCGTCAACGGTATTCAGGAAATCGCCCGCCTGGCAGAAACTCATACCATCGTTTATGTGCCGTCCCACCGCAGCCATGTGGACTATCTGCTGCTGTCTTTCTGCCTGTACCGGGAGGGTCTGATGCTGCCGCATATTGCCGCCGGTGATAATCTGAATCTTCCTGTTTTAGGGCCTGTGCTGCGTCGTGGTGGTGCATTTTTCATGCGCCGCAGTTTTCGCGACGACCCGCTCTACGCGGCGGTATTTTCAGAGTATCTGTATCAGGTGTTGCGGCGCGGACACAGCGTCGAATTTTTTCCGGAAGGTGGTCGAAGCAGAACCGGACGCCTGCTGCCACCACGCACGGGTCTGCTGAAATCGACCCTCGAACACGCCGAACGCGGTCTGCCGCGACCGCTTGCGTTCGTGCCGGTGTACTTCGGCTACGAAAAACTCATCGAAGCCACCAGCTACCTCGACGAACTGCGCGGCGGTGAAAAAAAACGTGAGTCAGTGTTTGAAGTTTTCCGATCGCTCGGTCTGATCCGCCAGAACTACGGCTGTGTTGAAGTTAACTTTGCCAAGCCCATCCTGGCCGACCCCTGGCTACACCACACAGATGAGGACACCCGTGCTGAACAACTCGGCGAGCTGATCCTAAACCACATCAACGAGCGGGCTTCAATCAATCCGGTCAACCTTGTGGCCATGGTGACACTGGCAACCCCCAAACTTGCGGTTGAGTATGGCCGCCTCAAAGAACAGCTGGAGTGTTATCTGGATCTGCTGAAACGCGACGCATCAGAACACTCTTTTACCGTGACTGGTCTGAACGCGGATGAAATTATTTCCTATGTCATCGATCTGGGTATGCTGCAGACCGAAAAGGCCGAGGCAGGCCCTGTGCTCAGCCACGATCCGTTCTCGGCCGTGATGATGACCTGGTATCGCAACAACACGGCACACGTTCTGGCCATGCCTTCATTGATTGCGTGCCTGATCCTTCCCAGACGGAAATCTCTACCAAAAGCATCACTGCTTCGCATGGTAGAGGTGGTCTATCCGTTTCTTGCAGCAGAGCTGCACACGAGCTTTGCACCGGAGGATACGCATCGCTGGCTTACCCACATGATCGACGCCGGCCTGGTCATCGAACATGTTGACGAAGTACTTGCACCCCCACCAGTCACCGGTTACGCACACTTCAATCTGCACATGCTCGCCAATCTGGTTATGCCATCACTCGAGCGACAGTACATCGTGATCAGCCTGCTCGCGGCACCAGGGAGCCAACTCAATCGCAGACACCTGCAGGAACGCAGTCAGCAGGTTGCGCGTCGCATGTCACGTATCTTCGGTCTCAACTCGCCAGAGTTCTTTGATCAACGTCTGTTCAATACATTTGTCGATCAACTGATCAATCGGCAGGTTGTACTGGTCCGCGAAGACAAAACGCTTCAAAGCACACCGATCATCGATGACGTGCTGCGTGCATCAGAACGCATTATCAACCCCGAGTTCCGCCACACTATTCTGCGTGACTGAAGGTTTCGCTTCCTCAGTGTGGCCGATATACGTCAAAACGGACTTTTTTGGTGCGGACCTGCCAGGCGGGCTTCCCAATAACCGCTTCACGCGGTCGGCGTTTAAGAACCACCCGGTCTAACGCAACCTGGCGCGCGCCCTCCAACCAGTCCTCAATCGTTCGATTATCGTCCCCGGCAAGATCACGCAGGTACTGCATCTCTTTTCCAGGCAACGCCTTCTTCCCTTCCGGATACATTGCATCCAGGTACACAACTTCAGCATCGATGTTCTCTGAGCACAGAACATCCCAGCCGTCTTTACAATGAAGAACAACATTCGGGATCTGGTGACGGTGCAGGCAGTCGTCTGCAAGGGCCCACACTGGAAGGGCTTTTTCCACCATGCACAGATCACATCCGACCATCGCCAGACTGAAGCCGTCGCGCCCGAGCCCGGCCATCACGTCCAGCACCTTCGGATGCGTTGTCGCATTCACCGCTTTTGCCAGCGGTGACACCACACTGGCGCGTCGGCGAAGAGCTTCCAGGGGCGTTTTAATACCCGCTCGATCACCCATGCGATGCAGACTCAGCCCGCTGTAATCAGACCAGAGGAAGAATTCATCCGTCGTTACCGGGAATTCGGGAACCACAATCAGCTCAAACAGATCACGGTAACGATCAACGTCGGCAAGTGTGTCGTGGTAGAGCCTCACACCGATCAAGGCCTAACCGGACGCCAGGGTGAGTCAGCAGACAGATACACAGGCAAGGCCATCTCGGCATCGACACTGCCCTCCTCCACGAGGTCCTGCTTTGCAAGGGTAAGGATCGATCCTATCTTCAGTTCAAAGCCTTCCTCAAAGTTGTATTCACGTGGGCTCGCGCCAAGCCAGTCGGGTCGGTCTCCAACAATTGACCACTCAACGTCTTCGAGACTCGCCCAATCGAATGCGTCCGTCGTCAGGTGATCATCGATCTGCCTGTGTAGACGGCCGTCGATCAGCGCATATCCAGCCACGTACCATGCATCCTTTTTAGAGCGTGTGACAGTTAACACACGACCTTCTGAAAGACTGTTGGCAGTCAACCAGCTGTGCGCCAGGGCTTTTGATGAGGATACTGGTACGACACTGGCACCGCTGGCAAGCGCTATGCCTTGCGTCACTGAGGCCGCGATACGGATACCTGTAAAAGATCCTGGCCCGCAACCAAACGCGATCGCATGCAGATCCGCTGGTTCAACGCCTGCATGTCTCATCAGATCGTCAATCATCGGCAGCACGCACTCGTTATGCATACGCACGACATTGCGTGTATCCTCAAAAAAGACGTCTTCAAGCTGAAGCGCTATAGAACAAAAACCGCGTGCGGTGTCGATGGCGAGGATATTGGTTTGATTCGCAGTGATCGCGAGTCTCCAGATTAAGTTGCGCAGGAGAGATGGTATCGAACCTCTTGATCTTAGCGAAGCGATCGAGAAGATCCTTTCAACAATTACGCCAGTATCCACCTCTTCTTCGGTCGAAATTATCGCTGCCCGCAATCGGATTGCAGCCGTTGATGTGCTGGCACCAACCAGTCTTCCACCATTCGCCAGTTCTGCCATGGATGGTTACGCATTGCGCGCCGAACATCAGAACCTGCAACCTCTGCGCCAGGTAGGCACCAGCTTTGCAGGGCATCCCTACGTCGGTGCTGTGGAACCGGGACAATGCGTTCGTATATTCACCGGCGCTGCCTTGCCTGATCTGACTGATGCAGTGGTGCCGCAGGAGAACACCAGTGTCGATGGCGGTCTGATAACACTGACCGAAATGGTGCAGGCAGCCGAACATGTCCGGGCACCGGGCAACGATGTGATTAAAGGTGCACCGATCCTTGCACGGGGAACCCGCATCAGTGCATTTCACATCGGCTGGCTGTCTGCCTGCGGTCTGAGTCATGTGGATGTGTACGATCAGCCAAAAGTCGCCGTGTTTTCAACGGGTGATGAGCTGCAACTGCCCGGAAACCCGCTGAGCGAAGGTCAGATCTACGATTCAAACCGGATTGCGGTAACGCAGTTACTCGCCAATCTGCCAGTGCGAGTTACCGATCTCGGCATTCTGAAAGATGATGCGGCAGCTGTGAAACAGGCATTGCTTGATGCAGCAGAAAAATTCGATCTGATCATTACCAGTGGTGGGGTATCTGTGGGTGATGCAGATTTTGTGACCGATGTGGTCCGATCGCACGGAGAGCTGGCGCTGTGGAAGATCAATATTAAACCAGGTAAACCGCTGGCTTTCGGTCGGATTCGCAATGCGTGGTTTCTCGGGTTGCCGGGTAACCCCGTCTCGACAATCGTCACCCTGTTAATGATTGCCCTCCCCGCAATCCTCAAACACAGCGGTGCAATACCGGATGCAACACCTCGATTTTACGCCCGGCTGACCGATTTGATCATCCACAGACCCGGACGCGAGGAATTTCAACGAGGGATTATGGGGAACGATCCGGAAACCGGCGAGGTAACGGTGCGAGCCACCGGCGACCAGGGCTCAAACAGGCTTGCGACCTTTGCAGATGCCAACTGCCTTATTCGCGTACCTAAAAATTGGGGAGACGTCGGGACCGGCAGAACCGTGGAGGTTCTGCCTTTTTATGGTCTCGTAACGTAAGAGCGCCTCATGTGAGGCGCTCTTAATCAGCGTTAGCTCTTCTTAGCTGCGGCCTTACGCTTGGCAGGAGCTTTTTTCTTT
>JAQBYL010000067.1 GCA_027622495.1 Pseudomonadota bacterium | reverse complement strand
ACCCTGGGTGCGTTGGTAGCATCGTCAATGCTTACATCGGGCGGTTCGCTGCAGGCGGCGACCCCGAGCGTCCTGCCGGGTGGCGCTGCACCGGATGACGAGGCGCATTGGCGTTTTGTGGCGGATCAGTTTCTGATCAGGAGCGACGTCAGCTACATGAATACTGGCACCCGCGGGCCCTCACCGCGGAGCGTATATCAGGCTCAGATCGATGCCATGACCGGCTATGACACCGACAGATTGAGCTACGTCACCCACGTCAACAATTCCGATTATCGAACCAGTGTGCGCCATCGGTTGGCCGCCTATGTGGGCGCTGGAGCAGACGAAATCGCGTTCACCAACAATACTACCGAGGGGATGGTTATTGGTACCTTCGGTCTGGACATGAAGCCTGGCGACGAGATTGTCTATACCAATCATGATCATTCAAGCGGTGGGCAGCCGATCCATCTGCGCGCGGCCAGGTATGGGATCAAACCGGTGGTGGTGGATCTGTCGGATCCTGGGTTTCACCCGCCCGATCACCCCGACGCTATTCTCAAAGCGTTTGAAAAGGCGATCACTAAAAAGACCCGGCTAATCAGTTTCTGCCACGTTAACTACACCGACGGCTGCGTGATGCCGGTCAAACAGATCTGCGAGTTAGCGCGCGAGCGGGGCATCGCGACCCTGGTAGATGGCGCTCACCCACCCGGCATGATGCAGCTTGATCTGCATGATCTCGGTTGTGACATGTACGCTGGCGCCTGTCATAAGTGGATGCTGGCATCGATGCTTACCGGCTTTTTTTATGTACGGGCCGACATGCAGGAGCGTGTCTGGCCAACTTCGTACACGGGTTCGGTTAACGGTTTGAACATGTACGGCGTCGCCGACAGCGCAGCAGGTATTGCACGCGCCAACACCGCTGAACGTTATGAAATGCACGGTTCCAGAAGTGATACTGCAGTACCCTCAATCGACGCGGCTCTGGCGTTCCACACGGGTCTGGGAACCGCCGCCATTGAGGCACGGGTACGCACACTGGCCGGGCGGGCGCGGTCTGGTCTGGCAGAGATACCGGGTGTGCGTATCCATGTTTCTGAAGACCCCGCCATGTCCTGCGGCCTGGTTGCATTCACGCTGAACGGCGTTAAACCCAAAGAACTTGCTGACCGGTTATGGACGCGCCACAGAATCTATATCCGCGACGTGAGCCATCCGGAGATCGGCTGGGAGGTCAACCGGGCTTCTTTGCACATCATGGTTCGTCAGACCCAGCTGGACAGCCTGATTGGCGCGGTCCGGGAAATCGGCACAGAAGTGGGCGCCTGACTGGAGCCTGTAACACGCGTCGATCTCCGCCGCTGCTCTCGATCCGCTTTCCTATGAAACTCTACATCAGGCGGCCTCCTTTACGATGACCTCGTACCCCAGCTTTCTAAGCTGTCGAAGGTGATGGCGGCGAATACCGTCCTGGTTTTGCTGTTGGAAGTAGTCATGACCCAAGTCGTTGTGGGTCGTTTTCTTCGACAGCATGTGCCAAAGCGCAATGAGCATGGCGTGCTCCACGACGGCAATGGCTTTCTTAGGCCCTTTGCGTGCTTTGTGGCGGAAACCGGGTCATGTCCACACCAATCTCCGCCACAATCACCTGCGCCGATCGTTGAGCAATACCGGGCATGCTTTCGACGATGGCACAGGCTTCAGCGAAAGGGGATATGCACTCCTCGATCCGGACATCCAGTTCATCGACATGCCCAGATAGATCATCAATCACGCGCAGTTGTTGCGCTAACAAAAATCGATAGTGAGGGGTCATCCGCCCAACCACGGCTTCTTGTAACTGTGCTCTTTTGCTCCTCAATGACCCTTTCGCTAGTTGCGCCAAGATCTCCGGGTCTTCGGTGCCTTGGATCAGGGCCTCCAGGATCAAACGCCCGGTCCTGCCCATGATGTCAGTCACCACCGAACTCAGCTTGATATTGGCCAGTTCCAGGGTCTTCGCCACACGATTGATGTGCCGACTTCGTTCGCGAATCAGCGACTTTCGATAACGCGTTAGATCTCGCAGGTCACGAATCTCGGGCGGGGGGATAAAGCTCCCCTTCAACCAGCCAGTCGTTGAGTTCGACTAACCCAGCAACCGTGGTCGCAAACGTCTTAATCTCCTTGGACCGTATGCGCCCCGTACCCGGAGTGCGAGCACTCGCTACCACCGTCTTTTTGTGCACGTCGAGACCCGCACACCGATCAATCAGAATATCCATCACCCCCTCCCATCAGTACTATGGATCGGGCCAGGCGTTTATTGGTTAAAGAATTTCCTGATACGTGATCACGATCATCAACCGTGTCAACACTTCGGGGTCTCTCGAAACGCCCAAGTCAGGTTCCGCGTCGGGCTTAAAGCACCAGTAAAAGAACGACCTTTGACCCTGGCTTGATCTTAACAAGTTTCATCGCGATGGGCTGGCCAAAATTGGCCATGGGAGGTTCCGCGGAAAGCCTGTCGGCTCGGGACAGGTGTAGCGCTAACCTTTAGAAAAAACTGCCCGTTAGCTAACCTGCCCTCTTCCTATAGTCAAGGTAACGTTCCCAGTCGGAAAGCCGATCAACATCCCACAACTCCGGCATCGCGTGCAGCCTGAGTTTAGCTTCCTGCGCCCGTCTGACCGTCTCGGCATACACCCCTGACGTACTCCACAGCATGTCGTTGAACAATTGTGGATAGCTCCGCTTCGCTCCGATCAAACAATAGCCGCCGTCTTCCACCGGCCCCAGCACCAGATCCGCATCATCCAGCGCACTCATCGCCTGCAACAGATAAACAGGGGTAAGCGTCGGTATGTCCGTGCCAATAATCAGCGCGGATGTTTTCTCAACTACCGCCTTATCGAGAGCCGCAAGCATCCTGACGCCAAGATCACCCACCGGTTGTTTCATCAGCACAAGGTCATATCGCTCACACCAGGTCGCAACCAGAGGAGTATCACATGCCTCACCAATCCACAGCTCAACATCAAAACCAGTGCGTTCGACACACCCAAGCGTCCGCTCAGCCAGTTCGATGTGCGCAACCAGCGCACCCTCATCCCCCAGAGATCGGGCCAGGCGGGTTTTTACCTGGCCTGCAACCGGTGCTTTCGCCATGACGCAGATGCGGCCCATCTAGCGGTAATATTCCCGATACAGATCATCCGGATCTGCACCAAAAAAATATCTTGCGCGATACCACCACATCCTGCCTATGGTTCGCCCAACACCGTGCCTCTGCCAGCGTCTGGCAGAGGTTCCAACCACCGCACGATGGCAGGCAGGTTTCTGCAGACGTCGCAAGCGCCTGCTCAGTTCAATGTCCTCCATCAACGCCTGACAAGGCACCCCACCGATACGGTCAAGCAGATCTGCGTGAATGTAGATCGCCTGATCACCGGTCGCGATACCGCTGAGCCTGGATCGAATATTCATCATCGTTTCGATCATTCGATACAGCCAGCCATCCGCCAGCAGACGGATGTCGAACCTGCCCCAATGAGGTTGTGTTCCCTGCAGATTGACCATGATCTGAACAGCGCTGGAACAGAGGCTAGTGTCCGCGTGTACGATCCAGATTATCTGGGCACCCTGTGCAATAGCGACAGCCGCACCAGCAGACAACTGGTAACCGCGGCCCGGACGGCTGGTTATGAATGGAATATTGTGTTGCGCCGCGAGTTCCCGGGAACCATCGGTACTGCCGCCGTCAGCAATAACTACCATCAGCTCCGGTCTGACGATTTCATCCAGCAGGCGCGTTAACGGAACAACGTCGTTCAGAACCGGTATAACAACAGCCAGACTCACTTTATGTCGTAGTCAACCGAACTTCAGAGGCAGTTTTTCAAAGCCCCTCAGCAGTTGCGATTGCACCCGTCGACTCTCGCCAACGCCTGGTTCTACACCGTCGAATTTCGCCAGCAGCGCAGTCATGGCCGTGCGTGCCTCGAGCCTCGCCGGCGGTGCACCGATGCAGAAATGGATACCGAACCCAAGGGAGAAATGCCTGCCTTTGGGTCTGGCAAGATTGAACTCCTGCGGTGCCTCGAACACCCGTGGATCGCGATTGGCAGCCCCGGTAATCACAGTCACGTTTTCTCCTGCAGCGACCGGTTGACCATAAAACTCCATGTCCTGCGTTGCCGTGCGCATAAGGAACTGAACCGGCGAGTCATAACGCAACAGTTCTTCGATCGCTGCATCAATTCGCTCCGGATGAGCCCGCAGTTCCTGCCAGAGCTCAGGTCGGTGTTGAAGCACGTTCAACAGATTGCCGAGCAGGTTGGTCGTGGTTTCATTTCCGGCAATCAACAGCAGAATGTTGAAGCCGATAATGTCGTTGTCACTCAGTGTTTTTCCGTCCACCTCGGAATTGACCACGGCGCTCACCAGGTCGTCGCCCGGATTCGCGCGTCTCTCGGGGATCAGACCCTGAAAGAAAGCAGCCATCTCCATGACCGCAGACATCAGCTCATCCTTGGTTGCCCCGGCCAGCGTGCCGGTCATCGCGTCCGACCAGTGTTTGAAGTCATCCATCCGTTCTTCGGGTATACCCATCATGCGTGAGATAACAACAACGGGCAGCGGTATCGTCAGTGCTTTGACGATGTCGAGGGGTTTGCCAGCGTCGACGTTCAAGATCATTTCGTCGGCGATATCACTCACGGTACTTTCCATCTTTTTCAACATGCGCGATGTGAACGCTCGATTGACAATGCCGCGAAGCTCCGTGTGGCGCGGTGGGTCATCGCTCAGAAGCGGCAGTGGATTGCCACCGTTCCCCATGGCGGCTGAAGAGAACTGTGCGTGATTGCGAAGCACCTGATGAACGTCGGTGTGGCGGGTCAACACCCAGTGACCGGTCTGGTCATCCTGCCAGATAGGATGGTTAGCTTGCCAGTGGGCATACGAGGGATACGGATCGTCGATCATGCCGGGTTGCAGCAGGCGCATGGTTTGGTTCCTGTCGGATTGTTCATGCCAGACTAACAAATAACGTGGCAGTTGCGGAATATTGGCGTTGTCGAGCGGGTGACGGCGCATTAGGCTTTTTGCTTCGCCGAAGGATCACACCCATGCCCCCGTTTTGATGAAATCGCCGGCCTCAATACCGGCGCTGGAAGCTTGAGCAACTCATCAGACTGGTGGATGCCTTACCCGGAGATACCGCCGAATGCGGCGCCTTCAACGGTGCCGGATCCTGGCTGATCGCGCGTGCCAATGACCGTTCTCCCACGGACGCGTTTTGAAGCCAATCTGGCCGAATTTCAGGCGCATCTGACCGTGCACCAGGGCTGGATTCCCGAAACCTTCACGGAGGTGGATCCTGGCCAGCAGTTTGTGTTCATCCACCGACCCGTCCCGGGGCGATCCGTGCCATGGATGAATATCTGCAGGACAAACCTGAACAGATGATCGCGTTGTCAGCTGGATCCGGTTTTTTTATCAAGGGAACCACAACTGCCTTAAGCGTCGAGCCGCTTCGAGCCTGACTCTTCAGCCAGCGTCATCCGGGGTTGCCATCAACGCACGCCTTATCCAGGCAAGGCGTGCATCGTCATCGAACAACACAGTTTCTGCATCACCCTTTACCCCCAGCGCGTCCATCAGCTTGTCAGTCGACGGCATGCCGTTGCGGTCAGAAAATTCACGGTAGAGATCCATGAACACCGGATACTCCGTGAGGGTGTCAAGTTTGCTGAAGAGGGCTTCACCGGACCAGACCTGCCTCGATGGCAGACAACAGGCCTGCAGACGGCCAAGAACGCTATCGAGTGACTCGGCCCCGGCGCTCATTTCGCGCAGACGCGTATCTGCATGCAGCGCAACCGCAGCACCACTCCAATAGATGAGCATGCGCATCTCCCAGAACGAGCGGTCGGCAGTGCCGTTCGGAGACGGTGGATTGCGGATGGCCTGCGCCTGCGCGAAGGAACGCAACAGACGTTTCCACACCTGCTCGTGGGTGTAAACACCACGACGGGCGAGCAACACATTCTGGTAATAGCCGGCGAAACCCTCGGATATCCACTTCTGATCCGACCTCACATAGGGCAGCAACAGATGTGCAAACTCATGGGTTGCGGTCCAGTCTGCAAGGTAGGCGGTAAGGGGCGGGTCCGGTCTGACAAAGAACTGAACGCTCTCACCCGTATCACGGATCACGTTCCCGAACGGGATCGGTGAGCCACTCGAACGCCCCCTGCCGTCCACTGCCCAGACCAGAACCTGTGGTTGCGGATTCGGCATTCGACCGTACACCGAGGTGATATCCCCTGCGGTTATTTCGAGCCAGCGGGATGTTTTGTCGATATCCAGCCTGGCTTGCGCGGAATCGAGGAAAGCGACCCGCAGAGTCCCACCCGCTACATTGATGTCGCGCTGGTTGAATTCACCAAACACGGCAACAGAGGTGGAACTTTCCGGCGAATCGGTGATGCGGTAACCATCTTCAAACCGGGGCCATGGAACCGATACCGCCATACCCGGTGCAACCAACTCGACCTGCGTCTGTGTGCCGGGGGCTTCCGGTAGCCACAACCAGCTGCTGGGTGATGACACCATCACCCGTGGACGCAGATCAGCCTGCCCCCGACGGGCCATCTGCTCCAGCGGATAGCGGTACGTAATGCAGCTCACGCCGGGTGGCAGGACAATGCGACCGCCCCTTAAAACAGGCGGTTCTACAGCTTGTTCAGACGAACCTGGATCTGCACAGCCAGCAAGCATCGCAAGTTTGCCGGGGTCGCCATTACGGGCATGCAGTCCACCAGAC
Source organism: Pseudomonadota bacterium (assembly GCA_027622495.1). GTDB lineage: Bacteria > Pseudomonadota > Gammaproteobacteria > Pseudomonadales > Azotimanducaceae > JAQBYL01. Next base: position 5,967 of record JAQBYL010000067.1, on the reverse strand, counting down.
GGATCCTCAGGCTGTGCCTGAACATCGACCCAGCGATGCTCGGGATCGACTGCAACACGATAGCGATGGGCCGCATTGGCAGAACTGGCGAAAACCAGGGCAAGGCCTATCGCAGAGCTGACCAGAAAGGCTCGCAACGAGCACGCAGGTCTCGCAATTGCAGATACGTGCGGCTTCAATCCATGGTTCTTCGGGTGACAAGGTGACCGGTTGCCCATGGGTGCATGGTACGCCTAACATCGGCTTCTTTGGACGGATATTCATTGTGACTCTGCAGCGCGACCTTGCGATGGCGAGTACCAAAGTTCTGATCGCGCTGGCAACGTTTATCGCCCTGCTGTTCCCGGCGCTCGCACAAGCCCACGGTGTTGAGGGCAGTGACGCACACTTCAACGAACAGAATCAGGGCCTGGCAATCGGCCCTTATCTGTATCTCGGCGCCAAACACATGGTTACCGGCTACGACCATCTGCTGTTCCTCGCCGGTGTGATTTTCTTTTTGTACCGTCTACGTGATGTTGCGTTGTATGTAACTCTGTTCGCGATCGGTCACAGTCTGACCCTGTTGACTGGTGTGCTCGCAGACATCCATGCCAACGCCTACCTGGTGGACGCCATTATCGGCCTGTCAGTTGCGTACAAGGCATTCGAGAATCTGGGTCTGTTTCGGACGCTGGGCCTTTCGCCCAACCCGCGGTGGGCGGTGCTGATCTTTGGTCTGTTTCATGGTTTTGGCCTTGCCACCAAACTGCAGGAAGTGGCGATCTCCGAAGAAGGCCTGATCGGCAACATGCTGGCCTTCAATGTGGGCGTTGAGCTCGGCCAGTTTGCGGCGCTGGCGTTGATTCTGATTGCCTTCAACGCCTGGCGTAGCAGTGGTACCTTTCTGAGCTCTGCGCGCACCGCCAATATGGCCCTGATGACAGCCGGGTTCGTGCTGATCGGTTATCAGATGACCGGCTATTTCACCTCTGTCACCTGACCGAAGCGCTCGGCTGCGCGCGCAGTATCGATGAGCTTGTGTGGATGACCGACGCCACCAAAGCCGAACCCCATGCCAATCTCGATGCCTTTACGCAGAAGCTCGGTTACCCGGACAGCATTCCAGCCACTGCCAGACATGAATATCAACGGCAAGCTTACACTGGGGGAGAATATCGGTGATCTGGCCGGGGTGATCATGGCTCATCGGGCCTACCACCTGATGTTGAATGGCACCGAGGCCCCGGTCATTGGCCGCTGAACAGGTCGTTGTAGATCTGCCGCAGCTCATTTTTCTGCACCTTACCCATGGTATTGCGCGGCAGCACATCCACGTTTATCACCCATTTTGGCTGTTTAAAACTGGCAAGCTTCTCTTTCAGACCGTCGCGTATCGTCTGCAGGCTCAACGGATCACCGGTCGGCACAACCACCGCGACAACCGCTTCGCCGAAGTCCGCGTGGGGTAAACCGATCACAGCGGACTCACTAACCCCTGGAATCTCATCGATCAGCTTTTCGACTTCTTTCGGGTAAACATTGTAGCCTCCGGAGATCACCAGATCTTTTGCCCGCCCGACAATCGACACCCTTCCGTGCTCATCGATCGTTCCCAGATCACCAGTGATGAAAAAACCATCGGAACGGAACTCTTCGAGGGTTTTTTCCGGCATCCGCCAATAACCCTTGAATACGTTGGGTCCGCGAACCTCGATGCCACCGACCTCTCCGGATGCCAGAACCTCACCTGCCTCGTCGGCAATGCGTACTTCCACACCGGGCAGCGGAAAGCCCACGGTCCCGGGCATACGTTCTCCCTGCAGCGGGTTAGAGGTGTTGATGATGGTCTCACTCATCCCGTAACGTTCGAGGATCCTGTGTCCGGTTCGCTCTTCCCATGCAGTAAACGTCTGTTCGGTAAGCGGTGCTGACCCGCTGATGAACACCCGGATGTGATCAGTCACAGACCTGGTCAGACCAGGGTGATCGAGCAGCCGGGTGTAGAACGTCGGAACACCCATCATCACGCTGCAGGCAGGCATTGCCTGCAACACCTTCCCAGGATCAAAGCGATCCAGAAAGTAGATCTCAGAGGCCGAAAGCAGCGCGCAATGCAGCGCAATGAAGAGGCCATGTACATGAAACAGCGGCAGCGCATGCAGCAACACATCATCAGCCTGCCAGCCCCAGTAATCACGCAGCGAAACGGCATTGGTCGACAGATTTGCGTGGGTGAGCATGGCGCCTTTGCTGCGACCCGTGGTTCCGGAGGTGTACACAATCGCCGCCAGATCATCGTCTTCCCGGTGACAGATCAGATCATCGGGTGCGGCTGCATCGACCGCGTATGTCAACGTTCCATGCCCACCACCGGCATCCAACGTAAGCGTCGTGACCTGCGAGCACACCGACGCCAGCCGTTCGCTGTCTTCAGGTCGGTGAACGAACAATTCAGGCTGTGCATCTTGCAGAAAATAAGCCACTTCATCTGCCGTATAGGCCGTATTGATCGGCACATAAACCGCCCCGACCTGCAGGCACGCAAGGTACAGAACCAGGTTCTCTGGTGTTTTGTCGACCTGAACCAGCAACCTCTGGCCCCGATCGATGTCCAACTGGCGCAGTACCGCCGCGGTTCGCTGGATCCGATCGAGCAGGCGGGAGTACGTCCACAGCCCGTCTTGGGTCAGGTGCAGGCACGGCCGGGTCGGATCCACCTGCGCCGCCTGAAAGAAAGAAGAATAGAAGTTGCTATTTTTCAACGGTTTGTCACCATCTTGAAAACGGGTTGAGAATGTCGAGAGGCAATCTTTAAGCATTCCAGATTCTTATGTCAAAACATTGCAGTCAATCAATCACAGCGTCTGATCAAGCGGACAGGGCTACGCGCACCCGCACGGGTTGCACGATCCTCACGGTCGTTGTACTCATCCTCGCGGGGTGCAGCCAGCCGGAAACGGGTGACAGACCTGCCGGTGGACGCCCTGGACCCGGTTTTGAACGTCCCGCTGTGCTGGTTCACGTGGAACCGGTACAGACCCGGATCCTGCGCGAGGAAATCGAGGCAATCGGCAGCACCCACGCAAATGAATCCGTAACCATCAGCGCCAAGGTCACCGACACCATAAGCCGCGTTCGTTTCGAAGATGGTGATCTGGTCGCCAAAGGCGACATCCTGGTTGAACTCACCAACGACGAACAGACGGCGCTGCTCGCCGAATCCGACGCCAATGTTCGCGACGCCCGTGCTCAGTACAACCGGAAAAAAGACCTGCTCACGCAGAATGTTGTGCCGGTGTCGGAGGTCGACACTGCGCTGGCTACGTTGAATGCAGTGGAGGCACGCTACCAGTCCATCGTTGCGCGCCTGGATGACCGGCTGATCCGTGCGCCGTTTGCCGGCGTGCTGGGCTTCCGCCAGGTCAGTGCAGGAACGCTCCTGACCCAGGCGACAGCCATCACCACACTGGATGACATATCCACCATCAAACTCGACTTCTCAATCCCCGAGGTTCACTTGAGCCTGGTCGAACCCGGAATGAACCTGGTCGCCAGAAGTTCTGCGTTTCCCGATCTGCCGTTCCCCGCCACCGTCCGGACGATTGGAACACGGGTGGATGAGGCCACCCGAACAGCAACCATCCGCGCGCACATCGCCAATCCCACTGCAATCCTCAGACCAGGCATGTTGATGACGGTGATCCTCACAACCTCGGAACGCGTTGCCCTGATGGTGCCCGACACGGCAATCGTTCGCCGCTCCAACGATGTTTGGGTTTATGTCATCGGTGAAGACAACAGTGCAGAACTGCGACCGATCAGCCCCGGTGTGCGCTACAAAAGCTGGGTCGAAGTGATGGGTGGTCTCACCGAAGGTGAGCAGGTTGTCAGCGCTGGTGTGATCAAGCTGCGCGACGGAATGAAAGTCCGTATCACAAGCGAAAGCAGCCGCCCGAGCGTTTCCGCTGCACAACAGCAAAATACCGACAGCTGAAGATGTGGTTGTCTGACACCAGCGTCCGCAGGCCGGTTTTTGCTACCGTAATCAGTCTCATGCTGGTTGCGTTTGGCATTTTGTCGTTCAACTATCTGCCGCTCCGCGAGTACCCGGATCTGAATCCACCTGTGGTCTCGATCAGCACTACCTACATCGGCGCCAGTGCCGAGATCATCGAAACCCGCATTACCCAGGTGATCGAAGATCAGATCAGCGGTATCGAGGGCATCAAGAACATCCGCTCATCAAACAGCGACGAACATTCGAGCATCAACATCGAATTCGATCTGTCGCGGGATATCGATGAAGCCTCCAACGATGTGCGCGACCGGGTATCGCGTGTGGTTGGCAGCCTGCCCGAGGACGCCGAAAAACCCATCGTCGCGAAGTACGACTCGGACGCCCGACCCGTCATGTATATCAGCCTGTCGAGCGACCAGATGAACATGCTGGATCTCGACGACTATGCACGGCGATACCTGGTAGATCGTTTTTCGGTAATCCCCGGTGTGTCCAGTGCGTCTGTTCATGGTGGCGGCCGACCGGCGATGCGCATCTGGATCGACCGCCTTGGTCTCGCCGCACGCGGGTTGACGGTTTCTGACATCGAAACCGCTCTGCGTCGTGAAAACGTTGAACTTCCGGCCGGGCGCCTCGAATCTGAAAATCGTGAGTTTCGCCTGCGTCTTGCGCGCAACTATCAGACACCTGAGGATTTTAAAGCGCTGGTTCTAACAACCGACAGCAGCGGCAGACCCGTTCGCCTCGGAGAAGTTGCCAAGGTAGAACTGGCTGCGTTGAACACCCGGGAGATCTATCGATCCAATGCCGCCAACACGGTGGGTCTGGCAATCTCAAAACAATCCAACGCCAACACTCTGCAGACCCTGGAAAAGGTCAAGGAAGAGATCACGCGCGTGCAGGCAAGCCTGCCTTCGCACATGAATTTCGTTGCCAGCTCAGACGAATCCATGTTCATCCGCGAGGCCATCAATTCCGTGTATCAGACCATTGCGATCACCACGATCCTGGTCAGTCTTGTGATACTGGCTTTTCTCGGCACACTGCGGGCGATGATCATACCGGCAGTCACCATACCGGTGTGTCTGACAGCCGCGTTCATTGCACTGGCAGCCTTCGGTTACTCGGTCAATCTTATTACGCTGCTGGCGCTGGTGTTGTCGATCGGGCTGGTGGTTGATGACGCCATCGTGGTCCTTGAGAACATCCACCGCCGGATCGAAAAAGGTGAACCGCCGCTGCTGGCAGCCTACCGCGGCTCCCGGCAGGTGGCCTTTGCAGTGGTTGCCACCACTGCTGTGATTGTTGCTGTCTTCACGCCCATCATTTTCCTCGAAGACAACATGGGTGTGATCTTTTCTGAACTCGCCATCACCATCTGTGCGGCGGTCATTTTTTCCAGTGTGCTGGCGCTGTCGCTGACACCGGTGATGTGTGCCCACATTCTCAAACCGGCCACAAAAAGCAATCCGTTCACCAGCTTCATTGAACGTGGTTTCGATCGGTTAGAGCGCGGTTACCGCCGGGCCCTGACCATGGTGCTTCGACACAGCTGGGTGGCAATACCAGTTACCCTCACCATGATGGTCAGTGCCTGGGCACTGATCCGCGAGATACCGCAGGAGTATGCCCCCGCTGAGGATCAGGGCATGATTTTCGCACGGGTTTCTGCCGCAGAAGGCACCAGCATTGGCAAGATGACCAGCGAAATGCTCAAGGTCGAAGCACCGGTGCTGGCCTTTCAGGAACAGGGAGCCATCAGCCGGGTCCTTGTGCGCGTGCCTGGTTTCGGCTCGGCACCCAACACCGGCCTGATCATTGTTTCCATGGTCCCGTGGCAGGAACGTGACATCACAACGCCCGAAGTGGCGAGTCAGATCACCCAGGCATGGCAGGCCATCCCCGAGATTCGTGCATTCGCTTTCTCGCGTTCGGGTTTGTCACGGGGCGGCGGAGATCAGCCAATC
>JAQBYL010000066.1 GCA_027622495.1 Pseudomonadota bacterium | reverse complement strand
GCCGTATCCAACCATCGATCTGCTCAAGTGCTGTCTTGCCTTGGGCCAACTTGAAGTAAGCGGCCCAACTGGATTCGGCAGACTATCACCGTCGAGTTGCGAGGGATCAACGCCCTGGACATACCAATACCTGAACTCGCGCGCCGTCAAAACGCCCAACCGACCGCAGCAAAATGACCGCAGTCTGGGCATTTTGCGAAGGTCGGGAATCGCGGAGCGATTGGGCGTGGTGCGCGAGTTTAAGTAGTGGTGTATCCAGGTCGACTGAACCAAGCGAATCCAACGCGTATCCAGGTCGTCTGATCACAAAACAACTAACCGCTCGACAAAGCAGCCTCAGTCCGCCTACGATCCCGCCTCTCAATATGCGCCCTCATCCGCGCCTGCCTTTCCTTCGTCAGCGGATACTTCCAGAGCAACGGCAACGCGACACACGCAAGCGCTGCAGGTATCACACTATACAAAGCGGCAACCGCCATCTTCGCGGTGTCGCTGTTTGCCGCACCGATGGTGGGATCAAAACCGAACCAGGCAACACCGTTGGTGGCCAGCAACACGCCGAGTGCAACGGCGGCTTTGTTGATCATGCCCCACAGTGAAAAGTACAGCCCGGTGCGCTGCTCACCGGTTCGCAGCGTGTCGAGGTCGATCACATCGGCGGCCATGGACGCTGGTAAAAAGACCAGCGCCCCCACGGCGGACCCTTTGAGAAGCATGACCGCAAAGAATATCCAGTACTGGCCTGGGCCTAGCAGGGGTATCACGGCACTCCACAAGGAGAGCCAGAGAACACCCAGCACCACGGTGCGGTGTTTTCCCATCTTTCGGGATATGGCAAACCAGATGGGTATTGCCAGGCTGCTGGACAGGTAGTACGCGAGGACGAAATACGCGTATCGATCGAAGGATTCCTCCATGACGGAACCCACGAAGAAGAAAGACAATGTCGCCGTCATGGTGATGGCCGCAACGAGAAACAGAAAACTGATCACAAGCCTGCGATACGGGCCATTGGCCATCACGATCTTCAATCCCCGGCGCCAGGGAACACGCACAACATTTGCGTTCCGGGCTGGCAGTTCTTTCACCCAGATCAGGGCGGGTGCTGTGAGTATGGGAAGCAGCAGAACCACCGTGAGGGCAACTGCCAGAAGCGCATTTTCCGCGCCAGGTCGATTGAAAAACTGCGACATGAATATGGGAATGATCAAGGCCATGAGTGTGCCGCCATAGCCAAAGGCTTCACGCCAGCCTGTCACTTGCGAACGTTCGTCATAGTCCGGCGAGAGCTCAGCACCCCATGCCCGATAGGGCAGATCCATCAGTGTGAAACCGAAATACAGCGCACTGATCCAGACGAACAGATACAGATTGTTGACGCTGTCACCGCCCAGTGCACTCCACACGGCCACTGCGAAATCACTGCTCGGAACGAACAACATCCACAGCGACAACAGTTTGAGCGGCATGCCGATCAGCATCCATGGCTTGCGTCGTCCGATTCGAGTTTGCCAGCGGTCCGACAGAATGCCGATCGCCGGGTCTGTGACTACATCGGTGAGCCGTGACAAGGCGATCAACGTGCCGACCGCTGCCAGAGAAAGACCAAGGTTCTGTGAGTAAAAAGCCGGGATGTAGAGAGCGATGGGCAAACCGACTGTTGAGGTGGGTAGATTAACCAGACCGTAGATTGCCATCCTGACGCGACCAACTGTATTGGCGGGCTTCATGCCACTCGCTGCTTGATCACTCAGATGGATTCCCCCGGTTGTTTGCACTGCGGCTCAAATGTCGCACCAATAGACCCGCTGACGCAACCGTGCTGATCACTTATTGCCCAGCAGGCTCATGCCAGATCGGCGAAGTCCAGGCACGCTCGGCAATCATCTTCGGCGTACCGTCGTCATTCCTGCGCCATCTGGGGGTCGGCTGCTGTAGAACCCTGGCATACCACACTGACGGCACTGAGGCATCGAAGTCAGAATCGTCAATCTGCACACAGGCCTGGGTCTGCTGACCCGCAACCAGATCAATTGATTGGATCGTCTGTTTGATCTGGTCGTTGACGAGACTCAGTTTAATCAGATCAACGCGTGCTAACGGCACACGGTCTTTCAACACTTCTACATAGAAATACGCTTTCTCGGTATCAGATCCGGGCAGGGTACCACCCATGAAGGTGGCGTCGGTCTGAGCCATGGTTTCGCAATTGCCATCGGGGCTGGAAGAGTGAAAAAAGCGCACGGCAATTCTGGGGCCCGATGTCGCGTAAGTCGCACGCTGGCCAAGGGCGTTGAATATCGCGTCCCGGGTGTTGGCCTGCGCCCATACGCCGGTGAGACCGCCAGGGTTGTTCGGCACCAGTGTCTTTCTGTTGGCTTCATTCAGGTCATAGCGACCGCTCGCGCCACGCCAGGTGCTGTCTTCCACATCCCCTGGCCGGGCTGAGTGCGTGTCGGTGGCGCCAACAAACCCCAGCTTCAATGTGTTCTGGTCGGTAGCGCTTTCGCGCACACCATCGGCAAGCGCCTGACGAACATAACCATTCGCGATCTGCAGCTGCTGATCAGCGGTAGGTGGGCTGCCCTGGCCGGCAATCGGTATGGGGATACGTATTTCAAAATCGCATGCTTCATCTGACAACAGCGCACCTGGATAACATTCACTCTGACCTTTGTGCTGATGGATCTCGATGAGTTTTTCGAACCGGCTGCGTAATTCGAAATCTGAAGCACGAGCGGATGGAACCGCAAACGAACCACCCAGGCCCAGATTGCTGTTATGTGGTATGGCCAGTACTTCGCAGTTGTCCTGTACCCGGCAGCGATCATCAAGCGCGCGCCACATGGAAACTATGCCGGGCTCATCAATGGCGTTGATCGGATGAACTGGAACATCAGAAGTACGATAAATCAGATTTCGATGCCAGTGGAGGTTCGCCGGTGACGAAGACCATTCGTTTGCAACAAATGCGGTAAACACACCGGGTTCATTGGCGGCTTCAGCCTGGGTGACCACGCGTTGCCAGACATCATGGCCGGCGGTTGAACAGTCGATGTCCGGCTGTGAACACAGGGAGCGGTTGTGCCACAGCGCTGGAAGAAAATAATCCCGGAACGAATCGAACGAACGACCATCACTGCGACGGGCAAACTCCTGGCAGTAAGCACTCTGCGCGGCAAATCCCTGGCAGGCACCCATCACACCGAATGTTTCGGCATGGTCAGTAATGGCCACAAAGTCCAACGGCCGATCAAGCTTTACCGAGGTGCCGTCAGCCAGCGTCAGAGATTGCCCTTTTGCGAACCGATAGGCGTCTTCCGGCGTGAACCGTGTGCCCATTGCAAAGGCGTCCATCGAGTAGCTGGTGTGCACATGAAGATCACCCCAGAACAACTGCGGCTGGGCGGCCGCACCCAAGGCAGCGGCAGGAATGCTGACCAGAAATATCCAAGGCTGAAGCTTTCGGATCAGACCGACTAACCTCTCAGATCCGTGGTTCACTGCTCTAGCTGCCCCCGCCTGTTTCCTGTCTGGCGGCTTCCTTGCGCCGCGCAATTTCCTGGATCTCTTCCTGAGAGGGACGGCCCCGTTTATCTGCATCGATGACATCGGTCACTGCCAGTTTTTTATGGTCGGTCAGATCAATGTCTTCAAGCTTCAACTCACCCGCCATGACAGCCGCCTTCCATGCCTGGTGCTCGCCTTCCATCGCCTGGAAATCCGGCATTACCTCGCGGGCAAAAAGTTCGAGACTGCTGCAGATGTCCTGATGACTGGTTTTACCCGACTGGTTAAGAAGAATGATCTGATCGATATTCGAAGCAGCGTATTCCCGCAGCTTTTTACGAATGGTATCCGGCGAGCCAATCAGACCTGTTTCGAACGCTCTTTGTGCCTTCTCGGTGCTGCGCCAGGCCTGATATTCATTCCACAGGTCAACGGTCCCGGGTGCATAGTCGTGGGTACCGTTGTATTCCAGACAGAAAATAAAGAACGTCCAGCCATCGGCTTTGGCTCTGGCCTCTTCATCGGTCTCGGCACACATGAAACCCGAAACGATGGCGATGTTCGGATTGCTCTGGTACTCACACAGCTTCTCGACTTCGTCGCTTGAGATGATGTTGTAGTACTTGTTTACCCAGGCCGTTGCCCCCTCGGGGCTGGCAAACTGAAAACCCAGCGCACCGATCCCGCGCTTGGCCGCATATTTGATCGTGTTGAGATTCGAACAGGCAACCCACAGAGGGGGGTGTGGTATCTGCAGCGGTTTTGGCAGAACGTTACGGCGCGGCCATTTCCAGTATTTGCCTTCAAAGCCGTAGTCGGTGCTGGTGAAACAGGGCAGCATGGCCCGGAAGCCTTCCTCATAAATGTCGCGCTTTTCCCTGACTCTTGCGCCGAACGGGTGCAATTCAGTTGGGCCAGCACCTTCCCCGGTCCCCAGTTCCACCCGACCACCACTCAACAGATCCAGATTGGCAACCTGCTCGGCAATCCGGATCGGGTGATTGGTGGTCAATTGAAACACGCCATGGCCCAGGCGGATGTTCTTGGTCCGTTGGCTTGCAGCGGCAAGAAACGCAGTGGGTGATGAGCCGTGGGAATACTCTTCAAGAAAGTGATGCTCCACCTGCCATGCATAGTCATAGCCACATTGATCGGCGAGCTCCACCTGTGTTAACGCATTCTGAAAATGTTCGTATTCGCTGTTTGCGGTCCATGGCCGTGGTATCTGATGCTCGTAGAAAATACCAAACTTCATGTGTTACCCCAGGTTGAAAAGTCGACGCGCATTACCGCCGAGAACAAGATTACGTCGGTGCTCTGACATAGGCGCCAACGCGTCATGCACTTCGCTCATTGCATTGATATGCGAATCGATGTGGGGATAGTCGGACCCCCACAGAAACTGCCCTTCGCCCACGAGATCACACTGAGCGTCGATGGAACCCTCTGATGGATCCATCACATACCAGAAATTTTCACGCATGTATTCGCTTGGCCATCGCTTGAGCGGGTTCAGCGATTTAAAGCGTGAATACTTTTCGTCCAGCCGATCCATCAGATAGCGCACGTAACCGGCACCGGATTCGACGATAGCCACTTTAAGTTTGGGATGCCGGTCAAACATGCCGTCGCACACAAGAGCGGCAATTGTCGGGATGAGCTGCATGGTTCCACCCAGAGCAAACGAAAACACCGTATTGGTTCGCTCGGTCGCGGGATTCCACCAGTTTGTGCCGCTCAGATTGATTATCCGGTCAAACCGCACAATCAGATGGATGCATACCGGCAGATCGGCATCGACCAGCATCTGCCACAGAGGATCATAGTCCGGGTGCGAAGGCCGCTTTCCGCAAACCGGCTCCGGGGCAAGGAACATGCCTTTGAAGCCGAGCTTGAGACATCGCTTCATCTCCTGCACGGCAAGGTCCACGTCATACATGGGGATGTGTGCAACGGGCAGAATCCGATCAAGCGCCGGACTGGCAAAATCCCACTGCCAGTTGTTGTAGGCGCGGGCATAGGCCATGGCGAGGGCAGGATCGTCTTCTTTGTCCCACAGGATACCAATGGTCGGAAACACCAGGCCTGCATCCACACCCCACTGATCGAGCAGATCCACTCTTGCCTGGGTTTCGTAACTGGCCGGCGGACAACCATCGCGATAACTCAACGCATTGCTGGTGAACACCTCGGCTGTCTCGTGCAACACGCCACCCAGGGCAGCGAGGCGGCCGGACAGCAGCACCTTGTTATCAACAACCAGGGCCTCGGTACCATCCGGGTTTTTATCAATGCGTATGGCCCGGTCGACATATTCAGGTTCAAGATAGTTCTGCCACAGATCGGCAGGTTCCATCACATGCGAATCCATATCGACTATGAACGGTTTGTTATCTGGCATAAGGCTCGCCTCCAATGTCAGTGGTTCCACCAGGGTCGATCAGAAAAAGCACGCATGTCGATTTCAAACGTCCACGCGGAGCGGTGCTGTTGAGCCAGGTGATAATAGGTGTCGGCAATTTCTGCAGGCAGCAACAGACCATCATGTTCCATGCCTTTGCTTTCGCGCAGCTTCTGGAAACCTTCCTGGCCGAGCATTTTGCCTAGCGTATCCGGTGCATCCACGGCCCCGTCGATAACAATATGAGCGACGTGGATGCCTTGGGCAGAAAACTCAGCATTCAGCGTCTGGCACAACATCCGCCGACCTGCCATGGCCGCCGCGTGAGAGTGCTGACCTGCATTTCCGCGCATGGCAGCCGTAGCAGATGTCACCAGGATCGTTCCCTTCCCTCGCTCTACCATCAGCGGGCAGACGGCTGATGCAACCCGGAACAGACCGAAGGTGGCCATGCGCCAGCCCATTTCGAACGCCTTGTAGGTGGTGTCTTCGAGCTTTCTGTTGCCGATCTGAGCACCGAGGTTGTAGATCACTACTTCGATCGGACCAATCTCAGATTCTATTGAAACAATGGCATTCTCGATCGCATCCCCTTCCACTGCGTTAAGAAGGTAACCAGTGGCCGAGCCTCCATCGGCTTCGATCTGTGCGACCATTTTATTCAAACCGGCCTGATCACTGCGCCGACACAGGCAGGCATGATAGCCCTCTTTCGCAAATCGTTGGCCAACAGTGCCGCCGATACCGGCACCCGCGCCCAGAACAAGACATACAGGTTTCATGTGTTTCTCCTTGTTAGAGTTCAGGTATTCGGTTTCATACTTTCAGGCTGCAACAAGCGATTGCAGAGCATCCCTCGTTTCCTCCCGCTCAGCGGGAGACAGGCAGAATTCCGAAGCTGCAAAATCGGTGACTCCCGCAGCAGCTAACCCTTCAATGGCATCGCAGACTTCTGCACGGCTGCCGACAATAGCGATATCCGCCGGGCCAGCAACCCCTTCTCTGTCGAACATGGCTCGATAGGATGGGAGTTGGCCGTACATGCTCAAGCCTTTGCTGATTGCCCCTCGAATAACATCAGGTTGTTGTGTTACGCACACCGGCAGGGTGGATATCACCCGCGGGGCTTTCCGTCCGGCTTTTGCAGCAGCCTCCGACAACCGCGGAACAATATGTTCGGCGATGGTCTTTGGTCCAACCCAGGCAAGCGTTGTGCCGTCTGCGAGCTTGCCACACACGCTCAATGCCTGCGGTCCGAGCGCTGCCACCACAACCGGGATGCTGCCCTGCGGCACCCCGAACAGGGTTGCCGTACAGCTCAATGTCTCCCCTTGATAGTCAACCCTGCCTTCACGCAGCAGGGGCATGAGAATGCTCAGGTATTCGCGCAGGTGACGGATCGGTTTTTCAAAGCCGATGCCAAGTTGAGCGAGCATGACCTCGTGCGATAGCCCAATGCCCAGGGTGAGACGTGGTCCCACGATATCGGCACTGGTACGCGCCTGACCTGCCAGGACCACCGGATGGCGGGGAAACGTGGGAACAATTGCAGTGCCAAGCTCTATGTTGGGAACAGCCTGTCCCACCGCTGTGAGAACCGTAAGAGCGTCGAACCCACCGGTTGGATGTTCAGCCAGCCAGTAATGTGCGAAACCATCTGCCGCTGCGATCGACGCGTGGTCGACCACGGCCGCCACGGAGCCTTTCTGAACCAGACCGGTTCCATTGATGCCTATTTTCATGCGTAATTGTGTGTCCCCAGATCGTGGCCTTTATCATTGCATAGAGATCATCCGCTTTGCCAACATCGCACCCTTTCGCACATCGCAACCAGGAACGGTCATGAAACAAATCATCCTGAGCCTCTTCTCCCTCATGCTTTCCACCTTTGCCTGCGCAGCCGAGACCTGGATTGATCTCACCCACACGCTGGGATCCGACTCAGTATTCTGGCCGACCGCAGCACCCTTTGAGCTGATCACCGAATCGCAAGGGATGACCGAGGCAGGGTATTACTACTCCGCCTACAGCTTCAGATCGGCCGAACATGGCGGCACCCATATCGACGCACCTGTGCACTTTGCGCAAGGTCGGATGTCGGTTGACCAGATTCCACTGGAACGTCTGATCGGCAACGCCTGTGTCATAGACGTAACCCCTCTCGCCGAGGCCGATCCGGACTACCAGATCGACATCACTGCGATTCTCGCCTGGGAAAGTGCCAACGGGCGGATCCCGGATGATTCAATCCTGCTGTTTCGAACTGGCTATGGGCATTTCTGGCCGGATGCGAAGCGTTACCTGGGGACTGACCAGCGCGGGCAGATTGGTGTGGATCAGCTCCATTTTCCAGGTCTGCACCCGCTCACGGCAACCTGGCTCGTAAATGAGCGGCAGATCAAATCTGTTGGCATAGATACCGCCAGTATCGACTACGGTCAGTCGAAAACGTTCGGGTCTCATGTGATTCTCATGGCACAGGACATACCCGCCTTTGAGAATCTCGCCAATCTTGAGCAGCTGCCAGATCAGGGTGCGTTCATCGTTGCACTGCCAGTTAAAATACGCGGCGGTAGTGGCGGACCGCTGCGCATCGTTGCACGAATTCAGTAAACAAAGGCCATCACAAATATCGACGAATCCCCGGCCATTCCAGCCAGTTGTCGCATAAAGCAGCCGGGAACACCTGCATGTTGTGTTCTTTACGGGTGCTGGTCGTCAGGCGGAAATACACCATCAGGCGCGGGCAGAATGCGGGGTCGCAAAATGAACCAGTATTGCATCGCCCATCTGCGGCCTCATCCAGGTGGGTTTCGGCCACAGACTGCCGTCGGGCGCTTTGTGCGCGCCACGCCGATAACGGTTGCGCACGGCATCGGGATAGTGGACCAGGCCGTGACCGTTAGGCGCACTGAGATTTTCCCGTGGCCAGCCGGGTCCTTCCGGTCCCAGCGGTCCACCTTGAGCAAGCTGTTCGCGAAAAAAAGCTTCCATAGGGTGATGCCCGCCACGCAACAACCCCAGATTGCCACTCCCGACCACACGCTGGTCAGACAGTGCAATACCCACCAGACCGGTAAAATTCGCAATGCTCGTGTTGTGTTCGGAATAACGACGTGACCCACCATTGGTACTCGGGTCTGAATACCAGCGTTCTGCGTCTGCAGCCGTCAGCGTCGAACCAGCCGCGGGTGTAGCAATGCCGCCATTCCACAATCCGTCGAGGTGCGGGCACCAGCCATGATGCGGCGTATCCACATTGAGATAACCGGCTTCATTGGTTTTGCGGTCATCCTCCGCAGGCCACAGGGTGGCCAGTTGTGCACCGCGCACCGGGTGACAGGGTGCATCAAATGCGCTTTCGACCAGGTCGATCACCGGTGTTGCATTCAGAAGGTCCATGATCTGTGAACTGCCCCCTGAGCGACCCATCAACCTGGCAGCATCTGCGAGACTTTCCGTATCACCGTTGCGAGCGGTGGCCGCAGCCTGCAGTTGTGCGTGTGCAAACGGTCTCGCAATCAGGTATGAAGATCTGAACAATTGCAACCAGAGCAGATGAGGAGATGAGTGGATGTTGACCCGATGGGGTGCCCTGATCAGGTCGGAAGAAGTCCAGAACGACTACCCGCGACCGCAGATGGTTCGACCGGCGTGGCAGAATCTCAACGGCGTCTGGAAATACGCCATCACATCGCTGCGAACCGCCATGCCGTTACAGTGGGATGGCGACATCCTTGTGCCCTTCTGCGTCGAAAGTCTGCTGTCGGGTGTTCAGCGCGGCGTCCAGCCTGATCAGCGTTTGTGGTACACGCGCTCATTCGTTGTAGCGAGCATCGATCCAACAACCCTGCTGCACTTCGGCGCCGTGGATGAGCAGTGCACCGTGTGGATAAACGGCGCAGTCGCAGGCCACCATCGCGGCGGATACCAGCCTTTCAGCCTGGATGTCAGCGCATACCTTCACACCGGGCCCAACGACATCACCGTTGCCGTAACGGATCCGACCAGCAGCGCGGGGCAACCCCGTGGCAAACAGCATCTCAAACCTCAGGGCATCTGGTACACCCCGGTAACCGGCATCTGGCAGACGGTGTGGCTTGAGAAGGTTCCTCGCGCACAACACATTCAGGAACTCAAAATCACACCGACGCCCGAATGCGACGCGATCGATCTGATCGCGTTTCTCAACCGCCAGAGCCGTGATCCAACCCAGGCGATTCGCATCACGATCCATCTTAATGACAGTCTCATTACAGAAGTCGTAGCGAGACCCGATCGACGGGTTCGCATACCCGTCCCAGACGCCCACATGTGGTCACCCGATCACCCGGTTCTTTATGACCTGACCGTCTCGCTCATCCGAATTGCTAACCCATTGCCGCAGAAAGACGAGTCTCCTGCAACACTCCTGCGCGACCTGCCCTTGCGCGGAAGAGCCGAGGCGCAACTATACGCTCAAGCACCGCACACGGACGCGGAGGTCCTGGACAGTGTCACCAGCTATTTCGGCCTTCGATCAATCAATCTGGGTCCGCACCCGGTGGGTGGTGAACCAACCCTGCTGCTGAATGGTGAACCCGTGTTTCACCTCGGTCCCCTCGATCAGGGCTGGTGGCCGGACGGTCTGCATACGCCCCCTTCAGATGCCGCGATGATCCATGAACTCGAGTATCTGAAAGCGGCCGGCTTCAACGCGCTGCGAAAACACATCAAGGTCGAACCGGCACGTTACTACTATCACTGCGACCGTCTCGGGATCCTGGTCTGGCAGGACATGCCGAGCGGCTTTGTGCCTGCGCAATTCGTTGCTCCCAACGATGAAGATGAGGGGCACAGAAGCAGCCAGGAGAGTGAACTTTACGATCAGCAGCTGCAGCAGATGATCAACCACCTGGCACACCATCCGTCCATCGTGATCTGGGTGCTGCACAACGAAGGCTGGGGGCAGTTCGACACCCGGCGACTGACAGACCGCATCCGGTCCCTGGATCCAACCCGCCTGATCAATTCAACCAGTGGCTGGCTCGATGTGGGTGCTGGAGACATCATCGACAGACACGACTACCAGGCCGAACCTCAACCTCCCGGGGGTGATGGTCGACGGGCGCTGGTGATTGGCGAATATGGTGGTGTCGGCTGGCCGGTCGAAGGGCATGTGTGGAACCCGGAAATGCGCAACTGGGGATATCAGACACTACACGATCTCACGGCCGTTCAGGCGGCCTACCACAAAGCAACCGATGCAATCATCAACATGCACAGGCATGATGGCGTTTGTGCTGCGATCTATACTCAGACCACCGATGTTGAGGGCGAAGTCAACGGCCTCCTCACCTACGATCGCGAAGTAGAAAAGCTGCCACGACGATGGCTCGCTGCGGTCCATGCACCGCTGACCGCGAGGTCCTCCTACGGAAATAAGTCCTCCTACGGAAATAAAAAGGAAATTGATCCATGAGCAAAGCGATTACCGGCCCTCTGTGGGCAGCGCGCAACTGGTCCACAGACGCGGGCGAAGGCAGCATTCACGACAATGCAACCGCCGAGGAGTTAGGTTTTCGCGGTGGAACGGTCGCCGGTGACGTACACATGAATCAGTTTCCACCGGTTCTGGTGAAGGTGTTCGGGCAGCAATGGTTTGAGACCGGTAACCTGTCACTCAACTTCAGAAACGCCACAGTCGATCTGGAAAAAGTGCAGGTTTTCGTAGAGCCGCTGAAAAAAGGTTCGCAGCAGACGCGTGTGTGGATGGAGCGCGAAGACGGCCTGCTGGTCTGTAACGGGACCGCAGCACTCGGCGATCACAGTCAATCGGAATTGCGCCGCAAAGATCTGCGGCCCTGTGATCCGGCGGATCTGCGCATTCTGAACCGCCTGCACGCCGACATGTCACTGGGTGAATACGACGTGATCGCAAATACAGATAAACAGTTCAAGCGTTACGACACACACGTCATCAGTGACCCCATGATCTGGTACCGGGAATCTTCACCCTGGGGTGAGGTCGTTGCAGCACCTTGCACGATCATCGAGTACCTTTGGGCATACCCCATGCAGGGGATGCAACCGTACGTCGGCGAGTCGGTTGGACTGTTTGGTGCGATCGAGATCGGCTTTGCCAGACCCTTCCTCATGAATCGACCCTATCATCTGAGCAGCAAGGTCATCTGTGTAGGCCACAGTCCGCAGACCGAGTACGTCTGGTACGAAACAACGGCCACGAATGAAGGCGGTGAGATGGTCGCGTGTATGCGCATGCAGTCACGCGTGATGAAAGCGTCATCACCCACCTACCGCGCGCAATGAAACAACCTGCCTGGAACGACCTGCGGGTAGTCCGTGAGAATGCGCTTGCACCACGCGCTCACTTTCACGCCTACCCCGACGCAAGCTCGGCCCTCGCGCGCGACCTCCAGACTAACCCGTGGTTTCGAAGTCTGAACGGGACCTGGAAATTTCACTATGCCGATACCCCCGCCTCACGCCCAGCGGACTTCTATAAACCGGCCTTTGACGTTTCATCCTGGTCAGATCTTCCAGTGCCTTCCAACTGGGAGCGCCACGGCTACGGCCATGCCATCTATACCAATATTGAATACCCGTTCGAACCCGACGAGCCGAATGTTCCACAAGATAATCCCGTCGGCTCCTATCGTCGGACCTTCGATGTTCCAGAAGCCTGGCTTGACCGGGAGATCGTCGTTAAGTTCGGCGCGGTCAGTTCGGCGTTTTATCTGTGGATCAACGGCACCTATGCAGGGTACAGCGAAGACAGTAAAACGCCTTCGGAATTCGCCATCACCGACCTGCTGGTAGCTGGCGAGAACAGCATTGCCGTGGAAGTCTATCGCTGGTGTACCGGCAGCTACCTCGAGGATCAGGACTTCTGGGCACTGA
>JAQBYL010000065.1 GCA_027622495.1 Pseudomonadota bacterium | reverse complement strand
CTTCGTCTTTAACCCACAGACCCGGACTCTGAGAAGGCAGCATAATCAGCGGGGTGGTCTCTTCGCCCAGTGCAGGCGGCTCGGTTTGCAGTGGCAGAAACTCGGTATAGCGCCAGAAACCACCGCTGCGTGCGGCCAGTTGTTGTTTAGTCAGCGCTGCGCCGATCGCGGGCAGGTCGTAGCGGACCAGCAGCGGTTTACCGGCCTCCGACAGATTGTGCGACACATTAGCGGGGTATTCTTTGCCGGTGGCGGAACACTCCAGATGACTGACGAAATGTTTCATTGATTTTTCACTCGGGTTCTTCGCGCAACATTATCATGACCGCAGGTCACCAGGGTTTGCATGAGCCCACCCGCTTGGCTAGATTAAGAGCGCAGGATTTTGCGCAGTTACACTGCTAAGGGCTACCTATGACAGCAGAACAAAAGAGTACCGGTGTGCACACCAACCCGATCCAGGAGCTTGTTCACGGCAACGGCTACACGGTATTGAAAGGGGTGATTTCCCGCCAGGAAGCCGGTGCGGTTCGCGAGGAAGTCCTCGGCAGACTGGCTGAAGGGACCCGCGCTGGGGACGGTGTTATTCGTGTGGGCAGCATCCTTGAATGGGGCGAGCGGTTTGAACGCCTGGCGACCAACCCGACGCTGTTATGCGTCGCCCACGAGTTGCTCGGTGAAGATGCAACCCTGGGTGCATTTTCTGCGCGGGTGCTGATGCCGGGTTGTGAAATGGGCGGTCTGCACATTGATTTTCCCTACTGGGCGATGAACGCCGGTATGCCGGTTGAACCGGCACTGATGCTGCAGGTGATCTGGATGATGGAGCCGTTCACCGAGGTCAATGGTGGTACCTGGGTAGCCCCGGGTAGTCAGAAATTCAGTGGTGTGCCGGAGCTCGCACGGTTTGCCGGGAACGCCCTTCAGGCCACGGGGGACGCGGGCGATGCAGTCTTGAGTCACGGGCTGTTGTGGCATCGCACCGCGCTCAACCAGAGCGATCAGCCAAGGGTTGCGATCCTGATCAACTACACACAACTCACAGTGCGGCCCATGGTGCCGTGGAATTTGAGTGATGAATTTATCTCGCGGATATCGCCACAGATGCGCTCACTGCTGTCTCTGGACTATGCGTTGGCTCTCAAAAAGAGGGTGACCACTCACGCCGGCTGAGTTTCGCTGAGATGATAGTCCACACCGTATGCGCGCATCTGTAATTTGCGTGCAGTAGCTTGTGAGGCAGTGTTTTCCCACGCCGTGCTGTAAAGCGGCACAGCCCCTTGTGCTCTGACGAGCCGTGCCCATGCCGCGACCGCATTCATTGCATGGCCTTCGCGGCGGGCATTCTGCGCAGTTTCAACGCCTGCTTCGTGTGCTTGAGGATGAATCCGCACACTCGCACACACAGCGGCGGCCCGGCCTTGTTGCATGGAAACAACAAACGGCTGGCGGTGTGCCAGATCGGGTATCCATGGCGTGAGATCACCGCTCAGCAGGTGGCTGTGAGATTGATCGATCTGTTGCCACGGCTGATCTGGTGAGGGATCTGTGTCTAACCAGTAGGCGGGTCCCGTCCAGATCTTCGGTTGGCGAAGGTTCAGGACGCGCAGATATTCCTGGTGGAATAGTGGTGGTTCAGCGGGGTCGAAATGCGCTGGTTCGCGCGCGCAGAACCCGTTGAGCTCCTTGATGGTCTTCGTATCCAGGTCCATGTGAAAACACCATCGATGACCGTGTTCGGTCCGGCCCAGATGAAACAGCGGTGCAGCTCCGCCATCCCACTGGTTAAGGCCGCTCAAACGTCCTTGTGTATCCGCCTTGTAGAGGGCAGCCAGATGCCGGCGCATCAGCTCAACGGGTGAGGGTGTCACGGCTCGTTCTTGATCAGCCTGCCGTCGCGTATAACCGTTTTAACCGCTTCGAGGAGCGCGATGTTCTCCAGAGGATTACCTTCAACGGCGATCAGATCAGCAATTTTGCCCGGTACCAGCGTGCCGAGATCATCACTCAGATCGAGCATCTCGGCAGTGCTTACCGTGGCTGATCGAATCGCCTGCATGGGGGTCATGCCACCTTGCACCATCAAGCTGAACTCTTTGGCATTGCGGCCATGTGGTGTGACGCCGGTATCGGTGCCGAATGCAATGTTCACCCCACCTTCGAGCGCCAGGGCAAAGCTCGCCATCGAACCTTGTGCTGCCAGCAGCGCCTTTTCGCGGATCGCGTCGGTGTAAAATGGATTACCCTGCATGGTCAACGGAATCATCTGGCCAGGCAGCAGAGTCGGCACAAGGTAGGCGTTGTTGCGTTTGAACAGCCTGATCGATTCGCGATCGAGAAACGTCCCGTGGTCGATGCTGTCAACGCCTGCTGCGAGGGCAGCATTCACCCCATCGGTGCCGTGCGCGTGCGCTGCCACCTTGCGTCCCAGACCATGGGCGGTGTTCATGATCTCTTCGAGTTCGTCATCGGTCATCTGTTGACCCAGCCCGGTCGCCGTATCTGAAAGCACCCCGCCGGTGGCAGTGATTTTGATCCAGTCTGCGCCGTACTTGATGGCATAACGGGTGGCGCGACGACAGTCGACGGCGCCATCGCAGATGGTTTTAGGTGTCCACAGATCGAGCAACTCGGCACGCATGCCATCCACATCGCCGTGTCCACCGGTTGCAGCCAGAGAACTCCCAGCCGCGATGACTCTGGGTCCAACGACATAGCCACGAGCAATCGCTTCGCGCAGAGCGAAGATCGCCTCCGGTACGCCACCGAGATCCCGCACGGTTGTAAAACCGGCTTCCAGGGTGAGACGGGCGTGATGCGCACCGGTAAATGCCTGCAGCGTGGTGCCATCGGTGATCTGCCGGGAGCGTGAATCAGGACCGAGCTCATTCAGCAGATGCACGTGCATGTCCATCAGACCGGGCAGAACAAAGCGATCTGAAAGATCAAGCAATTGGGCGTCAGGTGCTATGGATTCAGCAGGCAGGTAACCGGCTTCGATCTGGGTGATCCGGTTGTCACGGATCACCAGTGTCTGGCGTTGAACCGGTGCTTCGCCGGGAATGGCGAGCAACCAGCCCGCGTGAATCACCGTTACGGTCTGTGCTGTCCAGGCAAGCGAGCTGGTAAAGATCAGCCACCCTGCGATGGACAATTTAGTACTGGCGTTCATGTTACCCCCCCTGTTGACTGCTCCCAAAAATAGAGGGTATCACCGCCAGCCACTCCTGGAGCCCCACAACTGGCTATGATGCACACAAAACGGGAGAGACCTCTGTATGCAGATTCTGCTGACCAACGACGACAGCCATGATTCACCGTTGTTCCTGCTCGCCCTCAAGGAGTTGCAGCAGCACGGCGACGTAACGGTGGTCGTTCCTGCGCAGGAGCAGAGCTGGAAAGGTAAATCCATGACCCGTTATGGTCAGCTGTACGTGGATCGAATCGATCTGCATGGGTATCCCGCCTGGTCGGTGACCGGTACACCAGCCGATTGCGTTAATCTCGGCATCCACAATCTGATGCCTGTGCGGCCAGACCTTGTGGTCAGCGGAATTAACATCGGCATTAACACAGGGCTTGGCTTTGTGATGGCATCCGGCACGGTTGGTGCCGCGCTTGAGGCCAACATAGCTGGCCTGCCGGGGCTCGCGCTGTCGCAGGAGCTCAAATTCGATGAATACATTGCGTGGAGCAACGACAGATGCTTCGATGATGCCTGCATCGAGGAGGTCAGCGCGATATTCCGCCAGATGCTCCCGCTGATGTGGGAGCAGCTGGTTACCGGCCAGAGCGATTCAACAACCTGGAATGTGAATCTGCCGCGCGAGTTGCGGGCACCTGAGATTGTGCGCACGCGCATGGGCCATTCGTTTTACGGCCGGGTCTTTTCTCAGAAAGGTGATCAGTATTTTCATCAGCTGGAGCGATTCCCCACTGATCAGGCCCCCGACACCGATCAGATGGTGGTCAGCCACGGTCGGGTCAGTGCCACACGCCTGGATATCCGGGACTTGGGCCAGATCATCCCCGATTGAGGGGTTGATTGGGTGGCGGATTGCCGCAGAAGCCCGCCTGATGCAGGGCAATTCTCGGCTGGCCGTCTTCCTGTACAAATACATTGGTTGCGACCATGGCGCTCCCGCCTACCAGCTCGTAGCAGACAACCGCCACGGTTGAGCTGTTCAAAGCGGATGATTGAACACCGTAGAAGTCGATGGGTTGCTGCGATGGGTTACTCAGGATCGACCGCCAGCTTTCCATAACGTCATCGCGCCCACTAAGCAGCGGCCAACCGGGATGCAGACACAGAACGGGCGCTGACTTTGCCCAGATGTTGTCCATGGCCTGAATGTCTTTCTCGGCGAACGCGAGATAGAACGCTTCGTTAGCGAACTCGGCTTCCTCGCGTTGCATGCGTTACTCAAAGCGATAAGAAGCCCGAGCCTAGACCGTTGTCTGCCCGGAACGCAAATCTGCAGATCGCGGCTCATCTTAGGCTACTGTTTCGTAGCCATCGGCATATACTCGCGGTCCATGGATCAGGAAACCTTCCTCGAAATCGAAGGCGGTTGCATCTGTGGCGCAGTCCGCTACTGCCTCACCAGCGCTCCATTGTTCGTGCACTGCTGTCACTGCACCTGGTGTCAGACCGAAACCGGTTCCGCGTTTGCGGTCAACATCCTGATTGAATCAGATCGTGTGCGCCTTAAGGGTGGTCAAACCAAAGCGATCCTCACTCCCTCCGCGAGCGGAAAAGGCCAGCGCATTCATCGCTGTCCGGTTTGTTTTGTTGCGGTGTGGAGCCACTATGCAGGCGCAGGAGATGCGATCCGATTTGTCCGCGCCGGTACGCTGGATGACCCGTCGAGGTGCCCACCCGATATCCACATCTACACAATGACCGCCCAATCCTGGTTAAGTCTGCCGGCTGATGTTCCACAGGTGGCTGAATATTACGACATTAAAGCCATGTGGCCGGAAGAAAGTCTGAATCGTCGTTACTCACACAAAGCTTGAGGAGAGGTCTATGGACTACGGTGTAGCAGTTGCAACAACCACGCAATCGTGGAAGGTGGTCAAACGGGCCGAAGAGTTAGGCTTTAGTCATGCCTGGTTTTACGATACCCAGCTTTTGAACCCGGATGTGTTCATGGGTATGACAATGGCGGCGATGCACACGGATCGTATCCGGCTCGGAACCGGTGTTCTGATCCCGAGCAATCGCATTGAACCAGTTACCGCCAATGCGCTGGCAACGTTGAACAAGCTCGCCCCGGGGCGGGTGGACTTTGGCGTTGGCACCGGCTTTACAGGCAGGCGAACGATGGGGTTGAAGGCGATCCCCTTGCGGCGGATGCAGACCTACATTGAACGTGTGCAGCGGCTCCTTCTGGGCGAAACGGTGGAGTGGGATTTTGAGGGCGAGCAACGTCAGATCGGTTTTCTGAACCCGGACTATGGTCTGATCAATGTCGCCGATCCCATTGATCTGCACATCTCCGCCATGGGACCGAAGGCCCGTCGGCTGGTGGCCGAGATGAACGCTGGCTGGTTGAATTTCGGGGCCGATGAAGCGAGTGCACTGGCCGATCTGCAGGACTTTCATTGTGCCTGGCAGACTGCCGGGAACAGTCAAACCCCCTATGCCACGTTGTTTTCACTGGGTTGTGTACTGGCCGAGGGTGAGGCAATCGACAGCGACCGGGCGGTTGCTCAGGCCGGACCGTACGTTTCGGTGTTTTTTCACAATCTGGTGGAGGTCACGAGGCCTGGGTCCATGGAACTGGCTCTCGGTGAAGAGCTGAGCCAGCGGCTCGAGCGGTATCGACGGGACGTTTACGATCAATACCCGACCAGTGGCCGATACCTGCATAACCATCGCGGTCATCTGATCCGGGTTCGACCTGAGGAGCGAGCACTGATCTCAGCCGACCTGATTGAAGCCATGACTTTCACCGGCACCCGGTCTGCGCTGCGCGATCGTCTGCGCAACCTGCAACAGGCTGGTTACAGTCAGTTCGCCATCCAGATTGTTGAAGGTCAGGAAGCAGCCCTTGAGGACTGGGCCGAAGTGTTCGAAAGTCTCTAACGTCAGATTGATCGGCCGTCAGGCATCGGTCTGACCGGTTCCGCGAACGCCGTAGTAGGCGCAGATTCATAGAAGGCCTGAGTCGCCGCTCGAGTTAATAAACTGCCTCTCTTTTCTTTGGAGAATAACCAGTCCGCCATTTTGTGCTTGAAGAAATTACTCCGGGCACGTTGCTGGTAGAAACAGGCACAATACGGAACATGACGATAACCATCAGAGACCTCACCACCGATGGGGCAGACGATCTGCAGGCCTTCCGCGCCCATTTTGAACGCCATCGGCTCGAGTCCGGCAATTCGGACATCCATTTCATGCCCTTTGATCCTGCGGGGTCGGACCGTCCGGGTGGTCTTGACGAACTCACGCTTGCCTATCCATTGCACGAGCCCCGCTGGCAGCGCTGGTTTGTGGCCGTTGACGCTCAACAGGTGGTTGGTCATGTCAACCTGCGAGGCGATGGTCTGCGTGTGGGTCTGCATCGTGCTGAACTGGGCATTGGCATTGAACGTGCCTGGCGGGGACGCGGTCTGGGGCGGCGGCTGATGCAGACGGCCCTTGATTTTGCTTTGAGATCAGCGGTTATCGACTGGGTGGATCTGAAAGTCTTTGCACACAATCAGACCGCAATCGCGCTGTATCTGGATATGGGTTTCGTGCAGGTCGGCTATCGCAAAGACCGGTTTCGTATCGCAGGCGTTCGCATCGATGATGTGGAGATGGAGTACCCGGTTGGCGGGGCATAGGCTTAAACCCTACTGTTCCCTTGTTGCGATAAACGTGCCACCGATGCCGGTAAAGACCAGATGGCTTACCTCGTCATCGCCTGTGCTGACAAACTCGTATTGAACGTCTGCGCGGCGTGAGAAAAATCTGGTTTTACTTTCCGGATATATTTCAAGCCCGACCTGATCGCCAGTCCCCTGTGCGGTCAGCACACCTGCGTTGAGCGTGATTGTGATCGCGAATTCGGGGGTGGTCCGGTACACGCCTTCAAACCGCCGCAGCGCCCGCTCTGGTAGATCGATTTCCTGGCGTTCCGAAACCAGGGTGACTTTTCCGCCGAGCGCAAGTACCTGCAGATATTTCTCCACCATGGTAGCGGGGCGGGTTTCCATATTTGAAAGCACCACAATGCTCAGGTCCCGCTCAGGAAAATACGCCATGGTTGCGCCAAAACCGTTGATCCCGCCGACGTGCCAGATCTTTTTCAGACCATCGTGCTCGCTGATGGCAAGGCCAAACCCGTAGTCGTCAATATTCGGTGTCAGCATTGCCGCAAGCGAAACCTCGCTCAGAACCTTGCCGCCGAAAAGACCGCGCATCCACAGGTGCAGATCACCGCTTGTAGAATACAGACCGCCCGCGGCAAACGGCAATGACATATGAATATAGCGGGCGTTGCTCAACCCTTCGCTTGCGTGTGAATAACCTGACGCCCGTTGGCTGGTGATGGTCGAGTTGGAGGCATAGCCGGTGTTCTGCATGCCAAGGGGTGCAAAGATGGCCTGCTTCAGGAACACCGCATAGTCGACGCCGCTGACCGCTTCGATGATCGCGCCGAGGATCACGTAGCCTGTGTTGCTGTAGTCGTACGCGGTTCCTGGCTCGAACTCGAGCGGCAGTTCAACTACGCGCGCGATGGTGCGTGCGGGTGAAGTCGGAAACGGTTCGCTCCAGATAAAGTCGGGAAGGGCCTGAAGGTTAGTGATACCGGAGGTGTGGGTCAGGAGGTGATAGATGGTTATGCCGGACCATGCAGCTGGTGCGTCTGACAAATGTTTAGAGATGGGGTCCTGAACCGATAGTTTGCCCTGTTCGGAAAGCAACAGAATGGCGGCGGCGGTGAACTGCTTGGTCAGAGGGCCGATCAGAAATTTGGTTGTTCGATCGTTCGGGGCACCCCATTCCAGATTGGCGTAGCCGTAACCCCGGTGCAGAACAATGTCGTCTCCTTCTGCGACCAGCAGTGAACCCATGTAGGCGTGTGGCGACAGCGAACTGATGACTTCATCCATACGCAGGCCGTCGAGGGCATGTGCGCTGGGTGACGCGCTGCAG
Source organism: Pseudomonadota bacterium (assembly GCA_027622495.1). Taxonomy (GTDB): domain Bacteria; phylum Pseudomonadota; class Gammaproteobacteria; order Pseudomonadales; family Azotimanducaceae; genus JAQBYL01. Next base: position 4,670 of record JAQBYL010000065.1, on the reverse strand, counting down.
AGCGATACCATCAACAGGAGTATCTGGATGCGCCTGGGAGTGTGAATCTTCATATCTCGACTTCAGGTTTGTTCATGATGGAGTGTTTGGTCAGCGGTCGGGCGAACAAGACAAAATAGTTGTCTATAGTCACGATTTCGTGCGCCCTCTGTTTCGTGTGAGATGGGCCGACTCAATCTGCAGTTTACCGGACTATAATCGGCGCCATGACGACCTCTATGTTTACCACGGCAATTCTCCTCGCGATCGTTTTCGGTTGCGTCATCTGGGTCTATAACCGGTTGATCCACGATCGCAACCAGGTCCGTGCCGCCTGGAGTGACATCGACGTGCAGTTAAAACGGCGCTATGACCTCATCCCGCAACTCATCGCAACCGTTCAAGCCTACGCGGACTATGAGAAGGCGACCATGGTAGCGGTCACAGATCTCCGCATCCGAGCGGCGGCAGCCGGGCATCTGCCCGACAAAGCGCTGCTTGAAGCCGATCTGGCCCGACGAATCGATCAGCTCATTGTGGTTGCCGAAGCCTATCCTGATCTGAAGGCTGATCAGAACTTTCAGCAGCTGCAGCGTGATCTTGTTGATGTAGAGGACCACCTGCAGTATTCCAGACGGTTTTACAATGGCGCGGTGCGGATTCTGAATACCCGCATCGAATCCTTTCCGCACCTGCTGATTGCGCGGCCCTTCGGCTTCAAGCCTGCTGAGTTTTTTGAAGTCGGGGATGCCAGTGAGCGCGCGGCACCACTTATGGAGCCAGGCGGTGAATAAAGCCACGCGTTGGGGGGTGGGCTTGAGGCCAGCCGTTGTTGTTCTCCTTGCAGCCCTCGTTCTGACTACTTCGGCCGTTGCCGAAGAACGGATTCTGGATTTTGCCAGTAACATCCGTATCCAGGCTGATGGCGGAATGTGGGTCGCAGAAACCATAACTGTCCAGGCAGAAGGAGATCAGATCAGACGCGGTATTTATCGCGACTTCCCCACCACCTATAAAGACCGCTTCGGCAACAACGTCGTCGTTGATTTCGAAGTCATATCAGTGACCCGTGACGATAAACCCGAACCCTGGCGCACACAGAACAGGAGCAATGGTGTACGCGTCTATGCAGGCGACCCGGAGGTTTACCTCGCGGCTGGACGCTACAGTTACGTAATCAGTTATCGTACAAACCGGCAGCTTGGTTTTTTCAAAGAGCATGACGAGTTGTACTGGAACGTGACTGGAAGTGGCTGGGCGTTTGCGATTGACAAGGTGACGGCAACAGTCACATTGCCCGAAACGGTGCCCGCCTACCAGATCACCATGGAAGGTTACACCGGTCGCTTTGGCGGTTCCGGGCGGGACGTTGACACCTCGGTCTCTGCGGGCCAGGCAGTAATTCACACAACCCGTAAACTGGAACGCCAGGAAGCTCTCACCCTGGCAATGACCTGGCCGAAAGGGGTTATACCTGAACCGACCCTGGCACGACGTCTGAGCTGGCTGCTCAAAGATAATCGTGGTCTGATCCTGGGAGGAATCGCCCTGCTCGGTGCGTTCGGGTATCTGTGGCTGGCCTGGTCACGCCACGGCCGTGATCCGGTCTCGGGCGTGGTCTTTCCTCACTATGAACCCCCCGAAGGTTATTCGCCTGCGTCGTCTCGCTACATCATGCGTATGGGCTACGACAACAAGGCACTCTCCGCAGCAGTGGTGAACCTCGCTGTAAAAGGTTATCTGACGATCGAAAAAGTACGCAAGAAATACACCCTGGAGCGAGCGAATTCCGCGCAGCCGCTGGCTGCCGGTGAGAAAGCGCTGTTTGACGCTCTCTTCAGCGCTGGCCGTCAGCGGGTGGAGCTCGACAACAAGAATCACAAGGTGATTGGCAAAGCTCGCGGTGCGCACCGTTTCGCTTTGCGTTCCAACTATCTGAACAACTACTTCCGCACTAACTCAGGTCTGCTTCTGCCTTCTCTTGCTGGTGTTGCGATCCTGCTGATCATCATGCTGGCAACATCCAGCGCGACAATCGTTGCGGTCGTATTGATTGCGGCGGCGTTTCTGCTGCATGTTCTGTTTGCCTGGCTGATGAAAGCGCCGAGCAGAAAAGGTCGCGAGCTCATGGACAGGCTTGAAGGGTTTAAGCTCTACCTCGAAGTAGCCGAAAAAGATGATCTGAATATTGCGCATCCACCTGAGCTGACACCGCAATTGTTTGAAGCCTATCTGCCCTTTGCCATTGCGTTGGGTGTCGAGCAGGCGTGGGCTGAACAGTTCACGCAGGTTTTTGCCAGCCTCACCGCTGAGCAGGGCAGAAGTTATCAGCCGGTCTGGTATCACGGGAATTTTCACGCATCGAAGATGAACTATTTCGTGGCCGATGTCGGCAGTGCGTTCAACACGGCAATATCATCGGCCGCATCCCCCCCAGGATCGAGTTCCGGCAGTGGTGGAGGAGGATCCGTTGGCGGTGGCGGCGGTGGCGGTGGTGGCGGTGGCTGGTAGCCGCTGACAGGCCAACTGTTAAACGCGTTACTGTCTTTCAGGCTGGCTCGACGAGCTTTGCACCCGCATCGGGCGCGGTTGCCGCAGCAGTCGGAATCGTCACAAACGGACTCAATAACAGCCAGCCGAAGCGACGGGCCTGTGTGCTATCGACCTCGTTCAGACCCAGACGCATCCGCTGTGCTTCTACCTCGGTTCGAGTACGAAAAGTACCAAAGATCAGATCGATGATCGGAAACACCGCAGAGAAATTGCTGTCGGTTTCCGGTCGATGGGCACTGTGGTGCACGCGGTGCAGGTCCGGGGTCACGAGAGCACCCAGGGGCTCAAACCAAATACGACGACCGCGGGGACGCCAATCATCGCACCTACTGGCATTTCCAGAGGATGGAAACGAACCGTACTGGAGACGTCGAGTTCCGTGTCGATGTGATGCACCCGATGCAACCGCCACAGCCAGGGGATCTTATGGTTCAGAAAATGCGTGCCGAACGAGATGAAAGCCCGTACGAACAGCGTCGCCGCAATCAAAGCGGGTTCTGACAGATTCAGATAGTTGAAGAGGCCCAAACCGCGTTCCTGTGCCCAGAAGGCTGCCGTGATGAACGACACCGGCACCAACGGCATGCAGGCAATGGCGAGCGCGGTCAAAGCAAAGTTGGTTCGCAGTCGGGCACTGTCGGGTTCCGGTCGACGAAACGGAAGCACTCGTTCGAGCGCCAGCAGCGCCGGTAGAAGGGAGAAAAACAACACAACCTGCAGAGTTTCGCCGTATTCGAGCATGAACACCTGCATCACGACCTCACACAATGACAATATGTGTTGTCAATATACCCATCTCACTAAGTAATGACAATAGCTGTTGTCAACAATATTAATTCCTGTCAACCTCGTCAGTGAATGCGGACGGGAGCGTGGTGTGAAATCGAAATCCAGCAGACGTGGTGTGCAGGCTCAGCGTCTGATCAATGAAGTGCGTCTGACCTACCAGTCGCTGGTACAGATCGGCGAACGTCTGCATGCAGGCAGTTCGCTTTCGTTAGGCATGCGTGCCGTGCTCGAGTACCTGCAGACCCATTCCGCTGCGACCGTTCCGGATATTGCCCGTGCCCGACGGGTGACGCGGCAGAGAATTCAGACCCTGGTGAATCAGCTCATCGACCTTGATCTGGTCAGTCCCACCGCCAATCCGGCCAGCCTTCGCTCGCCGCTGATCACGCTCACGGAAGGCGGTCGATCTTCGATTCAGGCCATGCAGCAGGTGGAGGGTCGGTTGCTTGAAGCGATGGCCGTATCGGCTGCTGACCTGGCCCGGGCAGCGGCCATACTGGCTGATGTACGCACGGGTCTGGAGCAGATCACGCAGGATTCGGCCTGATATCAGGCGAGTTGGTTACCCTCTTCGTAAGCCGCCCGGAGTGCTTCGATCTCACTTCTAACCACTGGCGGCTGAGGCAGCGCCCTGCCGGCCTTTCGATACCAGTACTCGGCGTTGGTCAGATCACCTTCCATTATGTGAACAATACCGTGACCCCAGCTGCCCAGCGCAGATTCGTCCGCCTGAACGATCAGATGGGCGGCCTCCCAGTCATTGGCGAGCAGCAGGTCGATTGCGTGTGACAGTGATGGCATTTTTTGCTCCTGGTGAAGAGACAGGCCTGCCTACTCTACTGACTGTGCTGCTGGCGGCAAATGGAAAAATCACTTAACGTGCCGCAGGCATTTCCCGGAAATACGATAGGTTCATGAGCAAATACAAGCTGAATGTTAACGATGTAGATCTCGAGGTCGATGTCAGCCCCCAGATGCCACTGCTGTGGGTGTTGCGCGACAAACTCAAACTCACAGGAACCAAATACGGTTGTGGAATTGCCCAGTGTGGCGCATGCACGGTGCACATTGACGGCGTGGCTACACGTTCCTGCGTCCTTCCAGTCTCCGCTGTTTCGGGCCGGGTGACGACAATCGAAGGCCTGGCCGATGGCGGTAATCTGCATCCTCTGCAGAGCGCGTGGATCGAACACGACGTACCGCAGTGCGGCTACTGTCAGGCTGGTCAGATCATGGGCGCAGCAGCACTTCTGGCGTCTAACAAATCTCCAACAGACGACGACATCGACGCAGCATTAGCCGGCAACTATTGCCGTTGCGGCACCTATATCCGCGACCCCGACCCGAAG
>JAQBYL010000064.1 GCA_027622495.1 Pseudomonadota bacterium | reverse complement strand
TTTCCCACAAACAGGGCTTTTGTCTTATACAATTCTCGATCTTTCATGCATAAAGCGGGCTAGTGACTGCGGAGCTTACATAGCCACCTATCACTCACCACCTCTAGACATAGATTACGATCCACGACGATTGTCGTTCAAGGAACTTCAGAAATACTACTCACAAGCTATCCAAAGATCATCTTAACAGTAGTTGACTTACCGACAACAGAGTCTATCAAGATCTGACCACCCAGATTTTCTACAACAGAGCTAGAAAACGAAAGCCCAATTCCAGATCCGCCTATCGGATGTGTTGTGTAAAATCGTTTAAACACCTTCGAAAGCTCCTTCCTTGGAATCCCGGGACCGTTATCCCACACTTCGATGACCTTTTTAATTCGATCCCTACCGTTGACTATGATATGTACCTGCGGATCGCTATTTTTTTGGGCGTAAAAAAGTGAGTTCTTCAACAGGTTGAAAATCACATGAACAAACAAATGCTTCGATCCGTGGATTACAAAATCTTCATTGGTGCTGACTTTAACCAGCTTCCTCTCAACGCTCGAGAGATAAGGGTATCTGCGCACCGCCTCATCAATAGCGTCTTTGGCGTTAAAATATACAAACTCTTCGGATTGAGTACTGCGATCTGAAAGATTCACTAAAAACATATCAATCAACGTACCAGCAAAAATAGTTTCGTCTCGAATATCCTCGCAAGTCGTTCGCAGTAACTCTAGTTTTCGATCCGAAAGTTTCCTCCCTTGGTCAGACGGATTCGTCCGCTTGTAGGAGTCTACCAACTCGGGAAGTATGTCGACAACGGCTCCTATGCGACTTCGAATTCCCAGTAAAGGGGTTCTTAGCTCGTGCGCAACATTACTACCAATCGCGGTCATCGCTCGGTTTTTCTCAAGCTCGAGTACTTCTCGATTTCTCTGGTAAAAAAACGAAGCCAGCATTACGAACGTCCAGAACGGTGATAGTTGAAAGAAAAAGGATTTTACCAATCCCAGATTCATGGATGCAGGGTTAACAAAGGTAAACACCAGGAAGGCGAGCGCGATAGAAAAAGTTGCACCACAAAGCGTAAGTAGTGCATGAGGGATAAGTAAAACAATAAAAAACACGCTCAACGAAAACTGTAGTTGCAATGATGAGATTACACTTGTACTTCCTGGATACTGAATATTTGTTTGCAGTAGTACATACGTAGAAAAGAAAGGTAGTGTGAAAAGGAGTCCGGTAAATATGCAAACGGGTACAAACTTGCGGAATCCGGTTTTCTCTAATAGCGGAGTCAGGCCAAACAGAGACAGCGTTAAAATAGACAGAACCCTCAGAATTAGAAACTCATCAACATCTTCCCCTTGGTTGACGAGGAAGTAAGCAATATGGAATCCAATGCCCATCACGCACAGATACTTCAGGAATGGTCTCAGCGATTGGAAGGAATCTTCTAACGCGTATACCAGTCTCTCAGTAAACCTTTCGCTCAACGAGATCCCCTGACACAACTACCCAAACACCACCCCCGCATTAACCTGCAACTGCTCGATATCCACCCCTCCTCCTAAACCAAACCCGACAGCATCAATGTGTGGATAGTCACTTCCCCACATCACGTTCTCCTTTCCGACCAGGCGCATGGTTTCTTGCACCGTTCGCTCCATCGGCTCGGCTACGAAATAGCAGTTCCGTTGAATGTACTCACTTGGTTTCATGGGCAGAGGTATCAACGAGCGAAACGCTTCGTACTTCGCGTCCAGGCGATCCATCAGATAAGGGGCAAATCCGCAGCCGGCTTCTACGCTGACGATCTTCAGTCGTGGAAAACGTTCGAACAACAAGTCGGTAACCATGCTTGCGAGGGCGGGCATAATCTGGCCGGTGCCGCCCAGGCCAAAACTGAAGAGGGGGCCAGGTGAGGTGGCGTGCCAGTGCGAGAAGGGAATTGCGGCGCCTTCAAACCGAACGATGACGTGCAGGCATCCTGGGATGTTGGCTTCCTGGCACATCGCCCAGAGCCGGTCGAAGTGCGGGTTCGCGGGTCGTTTTGAATCGACGGTTTCTGGGGGGACGAACAGTGCTTTGAAGCCAAGTTTCAGGCATCGACTGAGTTCGGTGGCCGCTGCGTCAACGTCCCGCCAGTTTACGATGGCGACGGGCAGGGCTCTGCCGGGCAACGCGCTGCAGTAGTCTGCAAGCCAGTTGTTGTAAGCACGACAGTATGCGTTTGCGAGGGCCATGTCGTCGGTGGGGAACGGTAGAATGCCGATGGTTGGGAACAAGACACACTTCTCGATACCCCATTCATCCATCTGTGTGGCTCGCGCATGGGGGTTGTAGCTTGAGGGCGGGCAACCATCCTGGTATTTGAACTTACCGGTGAAGATTTCGGATTTGTTCAGATCGGCGCCGCCTAAACCGGCGAGAACACCCTGCAGAACCACTTTCTCGCCGATGATCAACTGCTCTACACCATCGTGCTCTTCTATACGAATTGCGCGATCTTTGAATTCGGCTTCAAGGTAGTTAGTCCATAAGTCGGCTGGTTCCATCACGTGCGTGTCACAATCGATCAATCTCACTTCTCCAGGCATTCATAGGCGGTGCGGGCGATGTGCATGGCTGAGGTCCCACCTGTTACTACCCCTTCCTGCATCTGATTCATCAGGAACGCAAAGCCCAGTTTTGCATCCGGGTCGTAAAACGCCATAGAGCCTCCCGCGCCTGCGTGTCCGTATGATCCGGGTCGGATGCCTATCGGGCTTTCGGAATCGTGCAGCATCAAACCAAGGCCAAATCGGGTTGTTGATTTGAGAACTTCATCTGGCCCGTACGAGTGCGTCTGGATAGCACTGTGATAAACGTCGCTCGAAAGGAGCTCTGGTACCGCCGCCATCAGGCGTGCAACGGAAGTAGCTGTGCCGTGCCCGTTCAGTGCCGGAATCTGGGCAAGGCGAAATTCCGGGCTGTTCATGTAGCGTGGGGGTAGCGAGGGATTCTGAAATGCAGCCCCGGTTGGTGTCTGCAGGTTGTTCATGTTGTTTAACATGCGCTGCATGGGTTCGGGCCAGGTTTTCTGCGCGCCGAGTTGAACGCGGGCTGGCAGCATGTCCGCGCATCGTCCGAGATCCGAATTGTTAAGACCGATGTGCAGATCGAAGCCTGCAGGTGTTGCGATGTTCTGGGTCAGCCACTGACCAACGGTTTTGCCAGTAGTACGCTTGAGGACTTCACCTGTGAGAAAGCCGAGAGTTCGAGCGTGGTATCCGTGCTTTTCACCCGGTGTCCACCAGGGAACTTCATCGGCAAGACGCTGGCAAACATCATCCCAGTGGTAATAGACGTCCTTCGGGACTGGTTGCCTGAAGCCAACAAGACCAATCCGGTGGCTTAACAAATCAGTCACCGTTGCGTTGGCTTTGTTGTGAGGCGCGAATTCCGGCCATACATCGACGATGTGTGTGTTTAAGGAAAGATGTCCCTGACTTACCGCCTGCAGCAGGCAGATTGAACTTACTGCCTTTGATATCGAAAACATGCAGCACAACGTGTTCTGCTGCCAGGGCTGCGTGTTCTTGCGATCGATATGCCCGCCCCACACATCAACGACGACTTTGCCATCCACAACCACCGCGACGGCGGCGCCTACATCCCTGCCTGCGCGAAACCCTGCCTCGAATGCGGCTACCGTTTCTTGAAACCGAGGATCAGCGTGACCGTGGGCAAGGGTGTGTGACATGAGGCTTTCCCGAGATCGAGATGCAATAATGCAGAAAAGCTGCGCCATGCTGCAAGAGATGGCGTTTTGATATCACTTGTCATCCGTTGGCCCGAAACAGCCTTATTCATGTCGCAAAATAATCTCACCCAGGGGCCGGTAACCACCGCTCTGTTCAAGCTCACTGCGCCTATGATGATGGGGGTTTCATCTAGCATTCTGGTGCAGGCACTGGAAATCGGTTTCATCGGTCAGCTGGGAACAGAAGCCGTTGCGGCTGTCACGTTTACTTTTCCTATCACTATGATCCTCTCGAGTATTGCACTCGGCATTGGCATCGGGACCAGCTCGGTGATTGCGCGCAGTGTGGGTGCTGGCGATAAGGGAGATGTGCAACAACTGGGAACACACAGCCTGATTCTGGTTTCGAGTCTTATGGTTGTGCTCGGTTTTGTGGGATGGGCGACAATCGACCCCGTATTCAAAGCGTTGGGCGCACCTGATCAATCGCTGGGTCTGATCCGCAGCTACCTCAATATTTACTATCCTGGTGCAGTGTTGTTTACAACCACAATGATCACCAGCAGCATCATGCGGGCCAACGGCAACGCTAATGTTCCAGGTGTGGTGATGACTGTGGGAGCACTGCTCAACCTCGCTCTGGACCCGATCCTCATCTTCGGCTGGTTCGGTTTTCCTCGTATGGAACTCGCTGGCGCCGCAACCGCCATGACTGTCACGCGGGTAATCACCACCGTCGTGCTGCTGTTTTATGTGCTGCGGGCCGACCTGATCGTTCTTCAGGCAGCATGGAATCGGTTCGCAGAATCGACCCGACGCATCATGACCATCGGCATACCGGCGATGGCCACTCAGCTGATCGGTCCCGTTTCTGCCGCGATCATTACCCGTCTTCTGGCGAATAGCGGTGAGGCAGTGGTTGCCGGTTTTGGTGTTGCGATTCGAATCGAGTCTGTTGCCGTGATGTTGCTGTTCGCTCTGTCGGGGAGCATCGGGCCCTTTGTTGGCCAGAACTGGGGCGCCAGACGTCCGGACCGTGTGCATGACGGTCTTAAAGTGACGTACCTTGTCTGCCTTGCCTGGGGTCTGCTCGCCGCTCTACCCATGATCCTGTTCGGTGAGACCATTGCCCGATGGGTAGATGTTAATCCTGAGGTGGTTTCTGTTGCCTCAATCTATCTGGCTATCGTGCCCTGGAGCTACGGCCTCTGGGGTGTGCTCATGATGGCCAGTGCCTCGTTCAACGCCCTGGGGCGTCCGATCCCATCGACCGTGCTGTCGTTCACAAGAATGTTCATCGTTTATGTACCCATTGCCATGCTTCTGAACGAAGCGATGAGTTACAAGGGAGTATTCATCGCGTCTGCACTAACCAACGCGCTGATGGGTGCTGTTGCTTACCTGTGGTTCAGACGCAGTTTCGAGGCCTCCCACAACGCCTGAATCGACCTTTCAGGCAATGGGTGGGTGACGCTGCGAGCGATGGTATAGTCAACGCCGGAATCTCTACGGATGAGCATGATGAAACGATGGCATATGGCGCTTGTGGTCGTAGTCTCATTACTGGTGCTAGCCGGCGCGTATCTGTTTGTTCAGGCGCGATCAATCGAAGTAGAAAAGCTCAGTGAAGACCTCTTTGTGTTGCGCGGTTTCGGCGGCAACACCGCTGTTCTTAGAACCGACCTCGGGGCGGTCGTCGTCGACACCATGACTCTACCGCTGCAGGGTGAACGCATACGCGCCATCGCCCGCGAGCTCACGGGCAGCGAAACGATCATGATCATCAATACTCATTACCATCTTGACCATACCCATGGTAACCCTGCTTTCGAACCCGGAACCCGGGTCCTCTCAACCGAACGCACGCTGTCTCACCTGAATGTTCTGGATCGTGGTTTCTGGAGCGAGGACAGTGCAGCGTTGCTGCCAAACGAAACGTTCACAGACCGTCACACGCTGTCGGTTGGCGGTAAAACAATTGATCTCATCCATCCTGGACCAGGCCATACCGATGGGGATCTGGTGGTTGTGTTCAAAGACGAGCAGACCATTCATATGGGCGATCTGCTTTTTAATCATCACTATCCGAATATCGACCTTGAAGCCGGTGGCACCGTCACTGGTTGGCCGTCAACACTGCAGAACGTCCTGAATCTGGATTTCGATCGCGTGCTACCAGGTCACGGAGCGACCACCGATCGAGCCGGCATTGTGCAGTTTCAGACCTTTTTAGAGCAGCTCGCTGAGACCGGCCGTCAGGCGGTTGCAAACAGCTGGAACCTTGACCAGACCCTGGCCAATGCCCCGCTCACGGCGGACGAAGGCTATGAGCCGATAGTGTTTATCGTGTCGCTGGGCCTTGATCGCACCTTTGTCATTACCCGCACGTGGGAGGAGGCTACCGGTAATTTCAAGCGGCTGAACTAACCTTCGTTCCCGGCGCGAGAACTCCACCGCCAACAGATCTAGAACACAGGTCGCATTTCGCAACTAGGTTGCCTTAGGGTTTGGCGGATTGTGATCGCTGTCACATTTCCAACGAGAAAATCCCCACATAATGTGCCAGCCACAACCGGAGAACATGGTGTGACGAACACGGAAGAAGCGACTATTCAGACGGGACCGGCGAACCAACCCGGACCGGCAATCAGGCCTGGGCAGGCGGGCTTTGTCGAACGTCGCAAGAATCCCGATCGACGCCAGAGTGCTGCCCGCGGACTGACCGAAGAAGAAATCGTAGCGTTTCAACGTGAAACCAGCCTGATCTTCAACGCCAACCCTTCAACGGATGGCAGTCGATTCGACATCCCACGCATCTACCACGGCAAGCCACCCCCGTCCGACGCCTGATCGGCCCCAAACGACCTTGGTCACCTCAGCGGATGCATCGTACACTGTGCAGTCCTACGCTTGAGGCAGACACAGTGATCGACTTCGAAATTCCCCAAGAAACCAAGGCCATCCGCGAAAAAGTCCGCACATTCGTGCAGGAACACTGCATACCGGCCGAGGCTGAACTCGAAAACAGAGCGTACGAGGACGTACTTGCCGAACTGCGCAGCAAGGCGCGGAGTCAGGGCCTGTGGTGCCCGTTCATCCCGGAAGAATACGGTGGCATGGGTCTGCGGCCGCTGGCCAATGCGCTGGTACAGATGGAACTCGGTGAGAGTTTTCTTGGCGCCCTGTCCCTCAATACTCAAGGGCCCGATGACGCCACCATGCTCACGTTGCTGGAACATGGCACGGACTTTCAGAAAGAAAAATTCTTAAAGCCGCTGCTCGAAGGCCAGAAACGCATCTGCTATTCCATGACTGAAAAAGCCGCCGGTGCCGATGCCACGGGCATGCAGACACGGGCGATTCTGGATGGCGACAACTGGGTCTTAAACGGCGAAAAGTGGTTCAGCTCATCGGCGAGTGTGGCCGATATTGCGGTCGTCATGGCCAAGACCGACCCCGATGCACCACGCCATCAGCAATACAGCACCTTTATTGTTGAGTTGCCCAACCCCGGCTACCAGATCGTGCGCAACATCGAGACCATGACCCCGCATACGCCAATTGGCGAGAAGCTGGGGGGTACGCACTCCGAAATCAAAATCAAAGACCTGATGGTGCCTCGCGAGAACATCCTCGGTGGTCAGGGCAAGGGTTTTGACATGGGTCAGCACCGACTCGCCTATGGTCGTCTGCGCCACGGCATGCACAACGTTGCCATGGCTCAGCGGGCGCTGGACCTGGCCGCAAAGCACGTTACCGGTCGAACCACATTCGGCACCCGTCTTGCGGATCGGCAAGGCGTGCAATGGATGCTCGCCGACTGTGCAAGCGAGCTGTATATGGCGCGTCTGATGCTTCTGCACATCGCCTACAAAGCAGAAAAAGGCATGGACATGCGCCAGGAAAACTCGATTGCCAAAGTATTCCTCGCGCATATGGTTCACAAAGTCGTCGACACAGCACTGCAACTGCATGGCGCCCTCGGCTACAGCCACGACACACCGCTGGCCCGCTGGTACACCAGTATCCGCAGTCAGCGTCTGGTCGATGGACCCGATGAGGTGCACCGCTGGAGGGTTGGCCGCAACGTGGTCAAGGCATACGAACAATTCGGCACCACCGCATCTGCGGCTGGTGGCGACCTGCTCTGAGAGGCTTTTGAGGTGCCCGGGGAGTCTCTGCAAAGCCAGCTGATCAAAGCTGGCCTTGCCACAGCCGCAGATGCCAGAAAGGTCGATCGCCAGAAGAAGGTGGCGAAAGCACGTGATCGCAAAGACGGCAAAAGCGAGAGCGACAGTCGCGAAAAGATTGCTAAAGCCAAGGTTCAGAAAGCGGAGCGTGCTAAAGAAAACCGATCAAAGGCGGTGGAGCGGAATCAGGTTGTCAGTCAGCATGCGCTGATGGCGCAGATCCGCCAGATTGTAAAACAGAACGATCAACGGGATCTCAAAGCTAAAGACGCAGAACACCCGTATCAGTTTGTACATGGGAAAAAGGTCAAAAGGATCTACGTGACCGAAGCGCACCGCAACGCGTTGATCAAAGGTAGTCTTGCGATCATTAATTGCGATGGTACCTATCACTTTCTGGAGCGCGAACCCATGGAACAGGTTCGAAAACGCGATCCCAAATGGATTGTTTCGTGGGCCGACCCTGATGCCAAGGCGGCAGAACCGGATCCTGAGGATCCGTATGCTAAGTTTCAGGTTCCTGACGATCTGGATTGGTAGAACCGCAAGCGAGGTACATTTAAGTCGATGCCACTAGATCTCAAGGTCAATGGCCTGACCCATAACATCGTGGCAGACCGAGACGCGCTGTTGATCGATGTGTTGCGGCATGAACTTCTGCTGGTTGGAACCAAACTCGGATGTGGGCAGGAACAGTGTGGTTGCTGCGTGGTTCTACTTGATGGCGCACCCATCTACGCATGCACAACAAAACTCGCGCAATGCATTGATAAATCTGTACAGACTGTCGAGGGCCTGGTGGATGAGGCAGGCCATCTGCATCCGCTGCAACAGGCGTTTATTGACTTGAACGCGGCGCAGTGTGGCTATTGCACTGCCGGTATCCTCATGCGTGCGAAGGCGTTGCTCGACACCAACAAGCGCCCTGAGCGAAGCGAGATCATCGAAGCCCTCGACGGTCATCTGTGTCGCTGTGGTGCTCATCCGCGCATCATACGAGCGATCGAACGGGCGGCTTTGCGGCTCGCGAGCGTATGAGTCTTCCTCCTTCGATTGTTCGCACACCGGAGTTGGATCGCTGGATCCACTTTAACCACGACGGCACGATCACCATCAAAACCGGCAAGGTTGAGATCGGCCAGGGCATTCGCACTGCTCTGGCAATGATTGCAGCCGAAGAACTCGATGTGGATCTCGCCCGCATTCAGGTTGAAACCGCAGACACAGAAAAAACCCCCAATGAATTGATCACTGCCGGCAGCATGTCGGTGGAGCAAAGCGGCGCTGCAGTCAGAGTGGCCAGTGCGTGGGCGCGTTCCATTCTGCTTGAACGGGCGGCCGCCGATCTGCAGACACCGCTGAATGAGCTTACGGTGGAAGACGGTGGGATCACGTCGAGTTTGACGAACGAACAAACCGACTACTGGTCATTGAACGCCGGTGAGTTTTTCAACACCACCATCGTTTCTGAACCACCACTGAAACATCCTGCAGGTTATCGGGTGGTCGGGCACCATGCAGCACGTCTGGACATACCGGCGAAGGTCCTCGGCGAAGTCGCATTCCTGCACGATATGACTCTGCCGGACATGTTGCATGGCCGGGTTGTTAAACCCACCCGGCCCGGTGCTGTACCGGTCAGCGTTCCCGACGAAACCAAGTGTCCTTTTACACACACCCTGGTCCGCGATGGCGCTTACATCGCTGTGCTTGCAGATGACGCAAGCTATGCGGATCGGGCTCATGCCTGGTATCAGCAGCACTGTCGCTGGACCGCGGAGGCGATGACGGTTCTGCCCGGTGATGTTCCTGGTTATCTCAAACAGAACGTCACGCGCAGTCTTGTGGTTGTGGAGGGCATGCCGCTCGAGCAGCCGGTTCCTGATGCAGACCAGGTACCAACCCTCAAGGCAAGCTACTACCGGCCTTTTCAGATGCACGCATCTCTCGGGCCATCTGCCGCCATCGCGCAGTTTCTGAACGGTAAGCTTACGGTCTTTTCACACACCCAGAGTGTTGAGTTCCTGAAACTTGCACTCGCTGAAGTTCTCAAAGTGCGCGAGGACATGGTCCACGTTATCCACGCAGAGGGACCTGGATGCTATGGTCACAACGGTGCCGACGATGTAGCGCTGGACGCTGCCATCGCGGCACTGGCCTGCACGCCACGCCCGGTCAGCATCAAATGGTCAAGATCTGATGAACACGGTTTTGAACCTTACACACCAGCAGCGGTAATGGATCTGCAGGCTAATGTAGAGAATGGGCGCATTCAACAATGGCGTCATGAAACTTACAGCTTTACCCACAATGGCCGGCCCCGCCCGATGCGCGGCCATACTAACCTGCAGACCGCATGGACACTGGCTAACCCCACACCGCGTGTACCGCGTCAACCTGCGATTGCTCACGAGGTCGGCATCCATCGCAACCTGAAGCCGATCTATCGTTTTCCCGATGCGCAGCTGATCAAGCATTTTGTGGCAGAAAGCCCGCTGCGAACCTCGTCTCTGCGCAGTCTGGGCGCGTTTGCCAACCTGTTTGCAATCGAGTCCTTCATGGATGAACTGGCGCATCATGCGGGTGAGGATCCGATCGACTTCCGTCTGAATCACTTGTCTGATCCAAGAGCGGTACGGGTTCTGCAGACCCTGCGTGCCAAAGCACCCGCCAAACCGCCAGGTCTCGGGCGCGGTCTGGGGTTGGCCCGTTATAAAAACCAGCAGTCTTACTGCGCGATCCTGGTTGATCTGTCTGTGAGTGAAGATGCGCAGATCAAGTTGATGCATGCAACCATCTGTGCAGACGCAGGGCTCGCAGTCGATCCGGACGGGGTGATCAATCAGCTGGAAGGTGGTTTTATCCAGGCGGCAAGCTGGACGTTGAAAGAAGCCGTCAGCTGGGACTCAGACGGTGTTAACAGCCTCGACTGGGACACCTACCCCATCCTCAAATTCAGTGAAGTACCAACCATCTCGACTCACCTGATCGATGCCCGTGGGCAACCTGCGCTCGGGGTCGGTGAAGCGAGTACCGGACCAACACCGGGGGCCATCGCCAATGCGGTATTCGACGCGGTGGGTTTACGCGTTCGGAGCCTGCCGATCAATGCTCAGCAACTGAGACTTAGTGCTGCGCAGAGCGAGACCTGAACGGACCGGTAACATCGTCAGGCGGTTGCAACATCTTCTGAAATTTCGGCATCGCCTCATGCGAGACACCCAGCATGTCGCTGATCATGCGCACCGGTATCGGCAGCGCACTGCGATTGCTTTGACCGACTTCGGCATCGGCACCGGTCAGAACACTCCGGGCTTGTCCCCTGTTATGCTACTTCTAAACGGACAAAAAATGTCACCCATTCGCCAACGCCGTGCAGTGAGGGCACTGCTGCTTGATAACGATCAGATTCTGCTTGTGAAAGCAGAGTTACCGGATGGCAGACATTGCTGGATGACCCCGGGTGGCGGTGTCGAACACGGCGAGACAGATCAGCAGGCACTGCGTCGCGAAGTCTGGGAGGAAACGTCTTTTGTATTAAACGGCGAGTACCCGCTGATCTGGATCAGAAACCATCTGTATGGCGATCCGCCCCGACAGGTCGATCAGCACGAATATTACTTTCTGATCCGCACGTCGATATTCGATGCCAGCATGCACAACAATCCAGCCGAGGGTGAACTCGAGGTATTCCGCGGCTTCAAATGGTGGTCGATCAACGAAATTGCTGCAAGTAACGAACTATTTTCACCCAACAAACTGGCTGACCTACTGAGCAACCTGCTCGCAGGCGCACCTCCGGAACAACCGATCAGAATTGGGATCTGATCACCGACCCCATGTCAGTCACCACTCGCCGCTGCTGATCTGCGCTCCATCTCTTCGGCTTCGAGCAGACGCGCACCACGCAGGATGTTGCCCATTGCGTAGTTGCCCTCGTGACACGCGTACTCATAGACCGGCTCACTACTCGCCTTCCAGACGTACTCGCCGCTCCAGGGCGCGGTCCAGACAGTTGGATCATCCACGGTGAAATTGTAGAGCAGATTGCCATCCGCAAGTCTAGTAAAGCGTTCGGCGAGATGCAGGTTCTCATCGCCGCCATACAGACCGGTTTTTTCGCGGAAGTTGGTGGTGTCCACAACCAGGGTATCGCCTTCCCAATGCCCGACCGAATCACCTAACCAGTGGCGCCATTGTACTGGCGCGTGCTCAGCGTTCATGCGGATAATCCGAGCATCGTGAACCATCTCGATCAGGATCACGATGTGATCTTCGGTCTGAACAATTTTTTTGAAGTTGTTGTACACCCCCGGCAGCATCGGCGGACCAGCGCTGAAGCCAAGCAGGCAGCGCTCCGCGAGCGCCAGACTCTCAGGACCGTCAAAGGGTCCCGGACCTTCACTGTCGAGCCACGATGGCGTCCCATCATTAACATAGGTGAAGGAGCTGAAGTTCTCCGCCACGTTCGCCTGGCCCTGCGCTGTCATTGGAGGGCGCCGACCATTGGGCGGGTCATAAACAATCGAGGTGCGGAATTGACCGTCGATCATCGCAACATCTTTGCCATAATCCAGCCAGTAGTCGTTGTAACCACCGGTGCCGCCACCGCCGCCGGTCTTCACACCTTCGCCACCAGCCGGTGGCGCACCACGATCCGCGTTTGATGCCTGAATCTGATCGTCACGGCGTTTTGCCACCGTGGCCGCGATTTCTTCGGCGCGCTCCCTGGACATGAACTTTTCATCGCCTGATTCGGCGGGCCTGTCTACGGGTGTCAACGTGCCACTGTCGTAATAACCAGTGAAGTCAGGTTTGCCGTAGCTGGTTCGCACCTCATCTGCCAGCACTGCCGGTGCAAGCAATACGCACAGAGTGCTGACAAATAACCGGTACACATATCGATCCGTCATCACATTCC
>JAQBYL010000063.1 GCA_027622495.1 Pseudomonadota bacterium | reverse complement strand
ACCGATGACAGCGGCAGGTTCTGCACCAAACTGTTGACCGAGCTGGGTGCTGATGTTGTTCGCGTGAGCATTGCTGGTTCGCCCGGCCACCCCATGAAAGACTCTGCGGCTGCCAGTCGCGGCGGTGTACTCGACTGGTGGTACGACGGGGGCAAGCGCAGGCATTCGCTTGATCTTTCGGTCGATCGCGATCGGGCTTCGTACCGGGAGCTTGCTGCCAGGGCGCATATTGTGATCGAAACCATGCGGCCCGGTACTCTGTCTGACTATGGCATCGATCATGCTGACCTGCTCACTTCTAACCCGTCACTCGTACAGATATCGATCACCCCGTTTGGACGAACAGGTCCTCGCGCACAATGGGCGACGTCCGACCTTGTGTCCGCAGCCATGGGTGGGTTTCTCGCTCTAACCGGTCTGCTCGATCGGCCGCTCAACCCGTGGGGCCGGCAAGCCTGTAACTATGCCGGGTTCGTGGGCGCGATCTGTGCACTTACCGGGGTGCGAGCGGCTCAACGCGACGGTCGCGGCCGCCACGTGGATGTGTCGATACACGAAGCCCTCACGGGCTCCATCGAAAATCTGTTCTTTCAATGGTTTTTCGACGATGTGGTGCCTCTGCCCAAACTCGCCTTAAGACAAGGCGCATTGCACTGGTTGCATGCCTATGATCTTGCAGCCTGCCGTGGCGGCTACACCATGATCACGCCAACACCCGGTGTGGCTAAGTTATTCGCCTGGATGGCAGAAGACGGCGTTGTTGAGGCAAAACAGTGGCTCGACATGGATCTTGCAACTGCCGTGCAGAACATGGACGACATCATGGCAGCGACTCGACGCTGGGTGGCCGACAAGAATGTAGACACATTGTGGTGGCAGGCTCAGGAGCAACACATCGCCTTCGGTGGTGTGCAGAATATTGAGCAGGTCGCGCACAACCCGCAGTTCGAATATCGAAAGTTTTTCGTTCCCACCGCGTGGGAGGGCACCCGTGTTCTTCAACCCCGTGGGATGGTTCAGTTCAGTGACACACCGAGTGTTTTGCCACGCGCTCCGACTACACAGCAAACGCCCCTCGATGTACTGCTGCGCGACTGGGGCGTACTTAAGGTCCATTCATCCGGCAGTGAAGTCCCCACAGACCGACCACTCGAGGGCCTGCGCATTGCCGACTTCACCTGGGTGCTCGCCGGTCCTTTCGCCACGCGGATGCTGGGGGATCTCGGTGCTGACGTCGTCCGCGTTCAAACCGAAGAACGGGCGACCTCGGTCAATGCCCCGGACCATCCTTTTACCTTCGTGTGGGGCCGCTCCAAACGTAACGTCAGTTTGAACATGAAACACCCGCAAGCACTGGCAACGGTTCGCAAGTTCATCGAACGTTCCGACGTACTGATGGAAAACTTCGCTGCCGGTGTGCTGGCATCCTGGGGTCTGGACTGGGATACGCTGCACGCCTGGAACCCACGGCTCATCTATATCACCATGGCCGGTTGCGGGCAGGAGGGTCCCTGGAAGAAAGTCCTTTCTTACGCACCCACCATTCATGCGTTGTCGGGTATTACCCATCTTACTAATTTCGCGGATCGGGGTGATGTTGGCTGCGGCTTTTCGCTGAATGATCACCTGGCTGGTTTCAGTGCGGCAACCGCCGTACTCGCTGCGCTGCATGCGCGCGAAAGGACCGGCCGTGGTCAGCGCATTGACCTCGCACAGCTTGAGACCGGCACCTACTGCATCGGGCCTGCTCTGCTCGACTACCTGGCCAACGAGCACCTGGCGCAACCCGCAGGCAACACCGACGGGCTCCACGATCACGTGCCGAACAATGTGTATCCGTGTGCAGACGGTTTTATCGCCATCAGCGTAACCTGTGAATCTCAATGGCAAGGACTGGTTAGAGTGGTGGACGCGGATGAGCTGAATGCTGTTGAACTGAAGGTGGAGCTCGCACGAAGAGGGCAGCGTGCAAACATCGACAACGTTCTGCGCAGGTGGTCAGCGAACCGCCGTGTGGACGACGTCATGACGCTCCTGCAAAACCACGGCGTGCCCGCAGGCAAGGTGCAGAACGCCCAGCACCTGGCAGAACAGGACGAGCAGCACGTCCATCGCAACTTCTGGCGCAAAGTGAAACATGAATTTTTTGGTGACAGAGTAGCCGACACATTCCCGGCGCTGTGGGATGGTCAACGTCCGGTTTCGCCTTACCTGTCTCCGGCGTTCGTCGGTCAGCACAATTTCGATCTGTGGGGCGAACTCGCTGGTCTGGGACCGGAAGAGATCGCCAACGGTATGGCGGACAATCTGTTCGGCTGACCGGAGCTACGCGGAGAAAACGATGGGACACAACACAAACGACAACTCCAGACTGAGCGAGGTCATCGTCGACCACGATCTGCTGGCTGCGCAGAAACAGACGTTTGACGAACTGGGTTACGTAATGATTCCCGGCGCCTTGCCCGCCGATCAGGTCACACGGCTGTGCAACGCGATCGAGGAACTGCGCGAGACGCTTGAACAACACCCACAACGTTCAAAGGTAGAAGGGGGTTTGAACATCCGGCCGGTGATCGACAAACACGCCGCGTTCTTCGAGCTGTTGATTGCCCCTCGCACCTTTGCGGCGGTGGCGGCATACCGTTCATTGGTGTTAACGGCGTGCGTGCGTCCTGAAGGTCGCCTATTTTCTGCGTGATCTGCCTGAACCGGACATGGGCGCACTGATGCTGGTGCCGGGCAGTCACCGCATGCAGGGTGCGCCGCCGTTTCCGAAAGGATCGATTGATCCTGCTGGTGCGACTCAGATTCTGGCAAGAGCAGGCGATGCAGTCATCTTTCAGCAGGGTGTCTGGCACGCGGCCGCGCCGAACCTGTCCAGCACCAGTCGGCTGGCCGTCTACTACGGTTACAGTTATCGGGTGCTGCGACCGGTGGACTACCAGCGGATGCCAGATGCACTGTTGGAACAATGCTCACCCGTTGAGCGGCAGTTGCTGGGTGAGACGATTACGCATCAGGGCTACTACGTGCCTACCGAAGCAGATACGCCATTGCGTAAATGGTTCGAAGCGCAGTTTGGTCAGGTTGCCGACCGCGGTGAGCTGGATCGCGTTGGCGAGGTAGCGCTCACGGTACCGGACGGCATCTGATCTGTATTTAACGGAAGCTCCGTTCAGGGCGTCGCATCCGGTATGAAAACGAGACGGTCCCCCTGAAAGGTACCGAGCCATAACCCGTCATCCGCATCAATCGCGACTGTCGCTGCAGTAAAACCCGCCACCGGCTTTTTCACCGCCAGGGTTCGCGTCGTCATGGTGTCGGGATTAACTTCCGCGACTTCCCACTCATCCATACACAAAGGCTGCCCGCAATCCTGGTTCGCAGACATCCGGTGACCCACAGCAAAGAGTGTCCCCTGCCTGGACCAGCGCAGATTGTCGACGCGGAAGTTCGTCTTCACAGTTTGTTCGTGGCTCAGACCCCCGTCTGCAGCACGTCCAAAGCGCGACACCTCGCCTCTGCCCCACGAGGCCACAAACACCTTGCTACCGTCGGGTGACACCTCGATGCCGTTGGGTCCAGACATCTCAGTCCCCGCAACCACAGCGATCGCACCACCGGGATGCCACTCATACAGATACCCTGTGATATCTCCGGTAAAAATATTGCCGAACGCCTCTGGCCCTTCTCCTGAAATGCGGGTGGTGACAAACCCCCCGTCTGGGAGTGGCGCCACCGAGTTGATGGAGGCGTGCTCGGGCATCACCACGCAACCTACCCAGGTGAGCGCGGGCGTTTCACCACGGGCGTCCACTTCGAACACTTCCACCGATTCGCGTTCGCCGTGACTGGTGACATACAGCCGGTGCATGCCGCCACCGAGAGCGCGGATGGCAAGCCCGTGAGCGGAAAAGTCCGCCACATTCAATTGACCAGGGCATGTGGCAAATTCATCGGTGTTCCAACGAAACGCAGGCGACGCTCCTGGATACAGTTCCTGGTAGCTGCGCTGGGCAGGATCGAGCAGATACATATGCCCCGATATCCCTTCGCCCGACATCCCACTGGCAATGATCCAGGGCGTGCCTTCCACCCGGATCAGGTCTTCTGCGTTCTGTGGACCACAAACAAAGACCATGCCTTGTTCTGACGCGCATGCGTCCGCAGCCTCAGCCGCCGAAATCTGATTAATCAACATGCCCACCAGGAACAACAGCGACACCAAGAAACTCTCTCTCCAAGTTCGAATTCTCATAACCTCTCCTGAGGTAGTAGTTGATCAAGCCGTGACTACACGCCCATCCGTCCCAGAAGGGCGACAATTTCCTGCAATATGGCTTCTGCGCGAGGATGGCTTGCAGCGAAACGAGAGGCAAGGGTTTCTGCGGCTTCGATGGTGGTTGCCTTCTGCGGGGCTTCGCTAGACTGATTGATCAGATGATGAATGTCCTCATCAAGCGAGACCAGCAGCTCGGTGAGCTCCGAGTCTACTGCCTGCTGAGATTCCAGTTCCTGATGAAGCGATTTAAGCGTCTTTTTAAGCTGTTCCCGTTCCATCATTCCCTCGCGACATTTTCAAGCGGCTTCAAAGCAGATTGTAACTGCCTAACATACACCACTTCCTTAAACCGCCCTTAACCGGGCTCAAAGCAGATGGTAGTGTCAGCGGTTGGCCGCAACCTTTCGCAGTTTTTCTGCGACACCATCGACACCTTTGCCTGGCAGTATTTCCCGTGCCGTCGCACGTGCGTAGCGATCACAGTGCTCAGGTGCTGCGCTGTGTCCCGCCCAACTCAACATCGACGCGTCGTTGACACTGTCGCCAATGGCCAGCACATCTGATTGCGCGATACCGAGTTCGGCGGCCAGCATCATCAGTGCGTTTCCTTTGCTGGCCTGCACTGCGTGAACCGCCGTCACGGACGGAAAATCCAGCAACGACAGTCGATTTCCATAACGTCGATCAATCTCCGCGTGAACACCTGACGCAGCCTCGCGGGTGCTGATGATATCGATGCCAGTCGCACGCACACCAGACAGATATGGCCGGTCGTGAAGCTCCAGCGACACTTTCGAAACATCCGCAAAAAATTGCGCCTCCTCACAGTGTCTGGTGGCGAGATAGCGTTGCGAATCGAACCAGGCGAGGGGCCAATCGTTTTCGTTTGCGTAGTCAAGCAGTTCCAGCGCAATGTCTGCGTCGATAGAACAGCCATGTCGCAGCGCGCCGTCCAGGTCGTGAACCGATGCACCCTGCTGGCAGATGAGCGGCTGGTTTATACCCAGGTGGCGGGCCACACTCGCGGTACCCGGGAACATCCGTCCGGATGCCAGCACGACGCTCACACCGCTTTGCATGAGTTCAGCGACCGCATCGGTTATTGCGTTCCCGGGTAATGTGTCGACATGGACCCCTGGGTGCAGCAGCGTGCCATCAATGTCGAGTGCAACGAGACGGATCATCGAGTTAACTCATCCATGTTTCGCCGTGCCTTGTGCTTCGGCTTGACCCGGTGGCTTATGATCCGGGGGTTTGTATCATCTATGGCCTGGCCATGCCAGGCTGATCGAAGATTTGAAGCGATATTCGATTGATTGAATTTATTTCGACTGCGGATAACTGGTAATGCTTTTTGATATCGGTGCGATCCTCGCAATGACAATGCTCGGCTATCTTGTGTATCTGGCGCTGTTCGAGCGTGGTGCCTTTTATACAGCAAGTGAGCAGCTGCATACGCTCGACGACAATGAACGCCTGCGCATGCTGAGTGCAGTGCTGGCAACCCCGATCCAACCGATTGAATCTGTTCAGTTGATCAATGAAGGGGCAGAGCTCTACCAATGCCAGGTCAAGACCGTTAGCACCGCGCAACATTCGGTTCATTGCGAGGCTTACATTTTTCGTGCCGGGGATGCCGCGGATGCATTGTTGCAGGCGCTCTGCGAACGTGCCCGCAATGGCGTGCGCGTTCGTGTGATGATCGATGGCATCGGCAGCCTTGGAACTCGAAACGCGCTATTCGACTCGCTCATTGCTGCCGGGGGTGAGGTACGTCGCTATCATCCGATTCACTGGCACCTGTTCCGACGCTGGAATAATCGCACTCACCGCAATCTGCTGGTGGTCGATGGGGTAACCGCCTTCGTTGGCGGTGCGGGTGTCGCGGATCAGTGGTTTCGCCCTGAGCTGCCCTGGCGGGATTGCCAGTTGCGCATAACCGGTCCTGTCGCAGCAGGGCTGCAAGCTGTATTTGCCGAGAACTGGCTTGAGTGCACGGGTCAAATGCTGGTCGGACCGGATTCCTTTCCCCGCGTTGATCCATTGCAGGCGTCACCGTCGGTGGTCTCGCTCGGAATCGCGGTTGGCAGCAGCCCGACGGCGGGTGGCTCCACGCGGGCACGAGTTCTTTTTCAGCTGCTGCTGGCCTCGGCAAGTGAGACCATCGACTTGTCCTCCCCGTACTTCATCCCCGACCTCGGGATCCGACAGGAACTGCTTGCGGCGCGCAACCGTGGTGTTCGCGTGCGCATTCTAACCAGCGGCCGCCATAACGATCACCGCATAGCCCGGCGCGCCGGACGCAGACGTTATGGTCTGCTGCTCGAGGGCGGTATCGAGATTTCGGAGTTCTCAACACGAATGATGCACGCCAAGGTACTGGTTGTTGACGGACGATGGTCCATCGTCGGATCAACCAACATCGACAATCGCTCATTTCGTCTCAACGATGAAGTGAACCTGCTGGTACTTGACCAGATCCTTGGCACTGCGCTTCAGCAGGCTTTTGAAGATGATCTGGCCCACAGTGTTGCTCTGGATCTCGAGAGCTGGAGGCGGCGCTCATGGACAGAACGGGCACTCGCTTTGCTCGGGCGGGTGCTCGAACGACATCACTAGTTGGCGCTGGCCGCAATCTGCTGCCGCATGCCACGCCCGGCATCGATGGACATGCCACCGTCCACAACGATCGATTGGCCAGTCACAAAGCTCGACTCACTTGATGCAAGCCACAGTGCCGCATTGGCGATGTCGAGTGGTTCACCGGCGCGAGGGATCGGTTGCGCCGCCGCAAGGCTTGCGCGGATCAGATCCGGGTCCGTGGCGTCAGCAGCCTGCGGGTTGTCATAGATCAGTGGGGTAACAACACCACCTGGCAGAATGCAATTCACACGGATGGACTGCGGACCGAGTTCCACCGCTGCCACCCGTGTGAGTTCCGCCACACCGGCTTTGGCAGCGCCATAGGCACCGAGGCCTGGAAAACCGATGATCGCTGCGATCGACGCAGTGGAGATGATGGATCCACCGCCACGTTTCGCGATGTGCGGTGCTGCCAACTTGATGCCGCGCCACACCGCCTTCAGGTCAACGTCGACCACGCGATCCCACACTTCATCGGAGCAGTCGACCACCGAACCTTCCGCGCCGCCAATGCCGGCATTGTTGAACATGATGTCCAGACCGCCGTAACGCGACAACGCCATGTCGATCACTGCCGCCAGAGCATCTCTGTCGCTGACGTCGGCGGGCGCAAACGTTGCACCGTTGCCCAGCCGTTTCGCAATCGCATAACCATCGTTGGGACCACCGGTTTTGCGCCGCGAGTGGTGCATTCGTGCCTTCTCGGCGCCGATGCGTGCTTCGAGTTGCGCGTGATTTTCGGGTGCCAGGTCGCAGAACACCACGGCCGCACCTTCCTCCACGAATCGCTCCACTGTGGCGAGACCCATGCCGGAGGCACCGCCAGTGATGATTGCTACCTTGCCTTCGAGTCTGCCGCTCATGTTCTGCTCCCAGGGTCGATCAGCACGACGGTGTGGTGATTCGACTGATTGAATTTAAGTGTCAGGGTAGTCGGAAATGTGGCTTAGCGCACTCCCTCCGCTTACTCCAACCTCCTCCATGCGACCTCTAATCGTTGACTATCACTAAAGGTACATCATGTTGAAGAACATTCATCCTGGCGAAGTACTTCTGTTGGAGTTCCTCGAAGAGCACGGCATCAGTCAGAATCGGCTGGGCAGAGAAATTGGTATGTCGCCTCGAGCCATCAATGAGATTGTGCATGTGGGTAGCCACGCTGGCGGAGGAGCTCGCAAGCATGCCTGCGGGTGCGGTGCGCAGTATGTTGAAGGTGATTGTTGGTGGTCGCGAGAAGTCGCTTGAACAACTGTTGATCGATGAACGTCAGGCCGTGCAGGAAAACCGAGGCAGCGCAGATTCAAAAGAAGGCATGATGGCTTTTCTTGAAAAACGGAAGCCTGTTTTCAACCAATAGAAAACCCTGACAGGTTGCCGGGCTAGTTGTTGTTACCTTGAGCGTCGATCAGATCGCTCAATGTTTTCTCCTCGCCCTGCAATCCTAACGCCTCGTCCATAAGCCGAACCTTTTCCGCGATGTTGTTCGACGCGCCTAAACTGATGCGCCGTTGCAACAGGTGCGCAACGGCAACACCAAATACCGCGACAAGGGCCAGACCGCCAAACATGAAGTGATAACCGGCGGCACCCTCAAAGTTGTCCAGCAACCAGCCCCAGAGTAAGTACGCGAAAGACGACGGCAGATAGATGAGAAAGGCGGCAATCGCAATAACCGATCCTGAAAACCGTTGCGGCAAACCCATTTCACCAAAGGGTGCAAAGTACAGAGCACGCATAAAGAAAATCAGCAACGCCAGAATCATCATCGTTGCCATCGCAAGCCATGTGTAGCCATCACCGGCAGGAAGCAGAGTCATACCCACACAGAAGACCGCCACAAGAAGCAGGCCTAAACGCATTCCCCCGGTCGCGCCACCCAGAAACCTGGATGCAATGAACCCAGCCGGCAGAGCCATCCCGATCCGACCACCGGACGTGGATATGATGCCGAAGATCGAAATCGCGATCACAGGTAACGCGTGAAGATCTTTCAGATAGGTAAGAAAGAAGGGCATGGATGTGTATGCCATGTACACGGTAAAGCCAACCACCCCAGCCAGCCAGACTTCGGGCAGCCTGAGCATGGTTGACATACCGGCCGCCACCTCGCGGTTTGCCATCTTTGTGTTAGAGCCCGATTTCAGAAGCGTTTCTTTTGGCAGGATGAACCACGCGGCAATGCCGAGCACGATCATGATTGCCGCGTTCACCATGAACGCAAGTTCAAGGCCCAACAGGCTGTAACCGAGCGCCGTATACAAACCAACTGACAGCACATTCTGCAGAAGCTCAATGCCACCCCGCCCGCCTTCCAATAGACCGAAAACCTTACCTTGGTTTGCGTCCGAAGTTGACTTGCGCACAGCGGAAAGAACAGCGGGCCAGAAGGCGCCCTCGCACCACAAAGACAGCATCACAAACAGAAAGCACAGGGTCGCAAAGTCGGTTGTTGTTCCGAGAAAGAACGTCGTGACGCCGCCCAGGATCATGTTCCCGGGAATCAGGATGCGCGGTGAAAACCGGTCCTGCGCCCACGCAAGGCAAAGGTAAAAAACATTGTGCACCACACCATAGATCGACATGAGCATGCCAAACTGCGTTTTGGAGATCTGCCACAACTCGAGCATCTGGGGCAGCAATGCACCCTTCATGGCCAGTACGGAAAATGCGAACTGGGAGCACAGCACCAGCAACAGAAAATTGGAGAAAACTTTTCGCGATGAAAAGATCGGCTCGCCGCTGGGATCGTCAAAAAGTTTCATGTCAGGCATACAGGCGACGTGGCTGTTTGATCGGGAGCAATCCCGCATAGCAGCTGCATGATCTGGTTACCTTGAACAACGCCACACACTAAGCCGGTCGCCTGTCACTCAGACGTGGTGCATCACCTGTTGTAGTCGCCACTTCGCTCACATGCAGTGTCTGAGTTGGGAATGCGATTTGCGCACCGGCACGGGATATGATCTGGTTGATGTGCAACAGGACGTCCTGTTTGATTTTGTGATACTCAGCCCACACCGTTGTTTTGGTGAAGGTGTAGACGAAAAAGTCCATGGAAGATGGACCGAATCTGACAAAGTTCACCATGAGTGTTCGATTCTGATCGATCGCCGGGTGGTTTGGACATACAGAAGCCGTTGATCGAAAGTGCGGATGCGCGTCAGGCGCCAGCCAATTTCTTCCACGGTACCTTCGATTTCCTTATCGGGAGACCGGATCCAGTCTCCTACTGAAAATGGCCGATCGAGAAAAATCATCAACGCACCAAAAAAGTTCGCCAGGATGTCTCGTGCAGCAAAGCCAATCCCAATCCCGCCGATGCCACCGAAAGCAAGGACCCCGGCGATGCTGAAACCCAGAGTCTGCAGAACCATAAGAACACCGGTGATCATGACGCTTGCGCGCAGGAGTTTGCCCACTGCAGACGCGGTGGTTGGATCGACCGGATTTTCACGATATTTCTGGTCGCTGACATGGCCTTCAACGAAACGTATGAAGCGAGCGGCAAACCACACCAGCAGCACAACCACCGCAACTTCCCGAATCTTTGGTATGTAGCTGAAGGGCTCGTCCGGCTCTGGCCCACCGGCGACCTGACCAGCCCAACAGATCCCAAGGATCCAGATTCCCCAGCCTAACGGCTTTCTGATCGCGTCCAGCAGTGCATCGTCATACAGGGTGCGAGTTTTTGTGAGCCCGCTTGCCACCCGATCGAGCACCAGTTTGAGCACATAGCGCAGCAGGGCTGCGGCCAAGACAATGGCAAAAACTTCGACCACCCTGGTATGGGTAGACAACAGATTCGTCAGCTCATTCATCATAGAAACCGGAAGTACCAAGGCAACGATTACCGCGTTCATCATACAGATACTATGATCGGTAAGTTGATGGAAACTTGGGTCGAACGGTGTTCGACTTTACGTCTGGTTAGTTGGCCGGGATTGTCGCAGCCGATACAAACGCGCTATAAGATCTGTGCATTCATGCACAAAGGACCGCCGCAATGGCCGAAACTGTCGACCCTGTCCATGACGAATACATACTCGAGCTGCCCGGCCAGAAGACCATTGACGTTTCGCCGAAGCGTCGGCCGGAACTCGAACCTCGCAGCTGGCCCGCCGGTACCCGCATCGTCTCCGCTGATTCGCACCTGATCGAACAGGACTACTGGTACGAAGGCTTTCCCGAGCACAAGAAAGGTCAGGCGCCGCGCATGCTGTTCAAAGACGGGTATTTCGACCTGACCATCGGCGAGCGGCACATGACCGCGCCCAAGCTCGCCGAACACCTCTACGTTTCAATGGAAGGTACACCGGGTCTGAATGACATCCCGGCACGCCTTGCAGACCTCGACGCCGAAGGGGTGGAAAAGGAACTGATCTTCCCGCAGCGCTTGTTCGGGTTGTTCATGTTCGGAGAGATGCAGAATCGCGAAGAGGTTTTTGGGCTGTACAACCAGGCCATCGCACGGCGCTGCGCGGAAGCGCCAGGACGGCTCTACTCGGTGATGGTGCCCAACTACTGGGACATGCCTGCGGCTGCGGACTCGGTTTCCGAATGCAGGCAACTCGGTGCTCGCGGTCTGATGGTACCGCTGAAGCCCGGCAAGGATAAGGACGGCAACCACATCAATTACAACGATCCGAATATGGATCCGCTTTTTGATGCCATCGCCAGCAGCGGCATACCGCTGATCTTCCATATCGGTGAGGCAGTGCGCACCTCGGCACACGGCGCCGCCGGTATCGGGCTGCTGGTGCAGATGCAGGGTTTCCGCCTGCAATGGTCACAACTCACCTTCGGTGGAGTGTTCGACCGCTTTCCTTCCCTCAAAGCCGTGTTCGTCGAAGGCGGCCTGTCGTGGGTGGCAAGCATGCTGCACGATGCGGACATGGCAGCCACCCATTTCCGTACCAGCATCAATCCGAAACTCAAGCACGCGCCGAGCTGGTACTGGCGCAACCATTGTTACGCCACCTTCATGACCGATCCTGTGGGTCTTTCGCTGCTCGACCGCATCGGCCCGGAAACGTGTCTGTGGTCGTCGGACTATCCGCATCAGGAAAGCACGTTTGGGTACTCGCGCAGTTCGATTCAGGCGGTGTTTGATGCGACCACGGTGGAAAATGCGCAGCTTATTGTCGGGAAGACGGCGTTACGGCTGTTCGACATGGTCTAGCGGCGGCCAGGCCGGCCGCGGGGGGGGACGCAGATTCCAGCCACACATGCTTCGCAGCCTGCTGATTGTTTCAGCGATGGTCGTATCCGTGCTGATGTTCGCGTGTTCCAGCGCATCCGAACCTGCTGCACTGCCGCAGGATCGGATAGATCCGAATACCGCGTCAAGCCTGCGGTTCATGTGTGAAGATGGCGTGCTGTTTGAGGTGCGTTTCCTCGGTCCGGAAACCCTGCTGCTCACCCTTGCGAAACACGAGTACATACTGATGCGGGAGCCAACCGCATCCGGCGCCGCCTATAGCGCCCAGGGCATCACGTTCTGGAACAAGGGGCCGCAAGCGCTATTGCTGATTGATGACATGAAGGTTCAGTGCCAGAAATCCGGCTAGTGAACGGCGGACGACTGCGCAAGTCTTGCGAACATCACCTGAGTTGCGGCGGAATCTGCAATCAACTACAAAACAACCCGGCTACCTGGGCATACTCTCCATCTTCGCCTGCAACCGACGCATGCCACCCAGCCAGCGTTCCAGATCATTCGTTTTGCGCTCCATCCAGGTTTGAGCGATCGGATCAGTCAAAATCAGAAAGCGTTCTTCCGCCACGGCATCAAGCACCTGCTGCGCAACTTCTTCCGGCTCCTTAACCGGCCCCACGGCGGAGGATGCCGCAAAGCTCGTATCACCGAGCATGGGCGTACGAACACCCAGCGGTGCCAACAGCGAAACACGCACGCCCTGATTGTGGTAGGTAATCGCTAACCACTCAGCGAGACCCACCACCGCGTGTTTGGTGGTGGCATAGGTCGAATTACCCTGCGAGGTGAGGATGCCGGCCATGGAAGA